>NZ_JBPQTP010000019.1:0-76590 GCF_051386395.1 Micromonospora sp. URMC 106 | reverse complement strand
CGTCGGCGTCGGCGTCGGCGTCGGCGTCGGCGTCGGCGTCGGCGTCGGCGTCGGCGTCGGCGTCGGCGTCGGCGTCGAGATCTTGGAAGCGGCCGGCCCCTCCAGGGGCCGTTCCCCACCAAGATCCGCCACGGCGGCCGGGGTGGCGGCGGCCGGAGGCGGGGTGGTGCCCGCGGCGGCCGGGGACGCCGCGTCCAGGGCGGCCGGGAGGGCGGCCAGGAAGGCGTCGACCTGGGCGGCGGTGAGGATCAGCGGCGGAGCGAGCCGGACCACGCCCGGCTGCACCGGGTTGACCAGGAAGCCGGTCTCCCGCAGCGCCTCGGCGAGCACCTTCGCGACCGGGGCGGCGAGCACCACGCCGAGCAGCAGGCCCGCGCCACGGACGCCGTCGACCAGCGGATGGCCGAGGGCCTCGATCCCCCGGCGCAGCCGCTCGCCGATCCGCTTGACGTGGTCGAGCAGTCCCTCGTTGGCGATCGTCGCCACCACCGCGAGGGCGGCGGCGCAGCTCACCGGGTTGCCGCCGAAGGTGGTGCCGTGCGAGCCGGGGGCGAGCAGCTCGGCGGCCCGGCCGAAGGCCAGGCAGGCGCCGATGGGCAACCCGCCGCCGAGCCCCTTGGCCAGGGTCACCACGTCGGGCTCGACGCCCTCGGCCTGGTGGGCGAACCAGTGCCCGGTGCGTCCGACGCCCGTCTGCACCTCGTCGAGCACCAGCAGGGCGCCGTGCCGGGCGGTGATCCGCCGCGCGGCGGCCAGGTAGCCGGGCGGCGGGACCACGACGCCGTTCTCGCCCTGGATCGGCTCCAGGATCACCATCGCGGTGGCGTCGGTGACGGCCGCCTCCAGGGCGGCGACGTCGCCGTAGTCGACGTGGGTGACGTCGCCGGGCAGCGGGCGGAACGGGTCGGCCTTGGCCGGCTGGCCGGTGAGCGCGAGCGCGCCCATGGTGCGACCGTGGAAGCCCCCCGTGGTGGCGACCACGTGCGTGCGGCCGGTGAGCCGGGAGAGCTTGAACGCGGCCTCGTTGGCCTCCGCCCCGGAGTTGGCGAAGAAGACCCGACCCGGCCGGCCGGCCAGGGCCAGCAGCAGCTCGGCGAGGGCCACCGGCGGCTCGGCGACGTAGAGGTTGGAGACGTGCCCGAGGGTGGCGACCTGCTTCGAGACGGCGGCCACCACGGCCGGGTGGGCGTGGCCGAGGGCGTTGACCGCGATCCCGCCGACCAGGTCGACGTACTCCCGGCCGGCGTCGTCGACCACGACGGCGCCGGAGCCGGAGACGAGGGCGAGCGGCGGCGTGGCGTAGTTGTCCATCATGGACTGCGACCAGCGCTCGACGAGGGTGCTCATGCCGGGACCGTGCCTTCCTTGTCGGCGACTGCCGGGGTGGGGGGCTCGCTCCTGGCGCCGACGACCATCGTGCCGAACCCTTCGGAGGTGAAGACCTCCAGCAACGTGGAGTGGGCGACCCGGCCGTCGACGACGTGCGCGGCGGGGACGCCCTGCCGCACCGCCCGCAGGCAGGCCTCCATCTTGGGCACCATGCCGCTGGACAGCGACGGCAGCAGCTCCGCCAGCTCGTCGGCGGTGATCTCGCTGACCAGGCTGGTGGTGTCCGGCCAGTCGGCGTAGAGGCCGGGCACGTCGGTGAGGACGACCAGCTTGCGGGCGTCGAGGGCGACGGCGAGCGCCGCGGCGGCGGTGTCGGCGTTCAGGTTGTGCAGCACCCCGTCGGCGTCCGGCGCCACGGTGGAGATCACCGGGATGCGCCCGGCCGCGATCAGGTCGGTGACCGCCGAGACGTCGACCGACTCGACGTCGCCGACCTGCCCGACGTCGACCGGCTCCCCGTCCACGTACGCGGGCCGCCGCACGGCGGTGAAGAGCCCGGCGTCCTCGCCGGAGAGGCCGACCGCGAACGGGCCGTGCGCGTTGATCAGCCCGACCAGCTCCCGGCCCACCTGACCGACCAGCACCATCCGGACCACGTCCATCGCCTCCGGGGTGGTGACCCGAAGGCCGCCCCGGAACTCGCTGGCGATGCCGAGCCGGCCCAGCATGGCGGAGATCTGCGGGCCGCCGCCGTGCACCACGACCGGCTTCAGGCCGGCGTAGCGCAGGAAGACCATGTCGGCGGCGAAGGCACGCTGCAGCTCCGGGTCGACCATGGCGTTGCCGCCGTACTTGACCACGACGGTCGAGCCGGAGAAGCGGGCCAGCCAGGGCAGCGCCTCGATCAGCGTGGCGGCCTTGACCTGGGCGCGGGTGAGGTCGGTGGTGAGGCTCATGTCGAGTAGGCCGAGTTCTCGTGGACGTACGCGTGGGAGAGGTCGTTGGTCCAGATCGTGGCCTCGGCGTCGCCGGCGTGCAGGTCGATGCGGATGGTGACGTCCCGCCCGGTCAGGTCGACCTTCGACCGGTCCTCGGCGGCGGCGCCGGAGCGGCACACCCAGATCCCGTTGACCGCGACGTCGACCGCGTCCGGCTCGAAGGCGGCGGCGGTGGTGCCGACGGCCGCGAGGATCCGGCCCCAGTTCGGGTCGTTGCCGAACAGCGCGGTCTTGACCAGGTTGTTGCGGGCCACCGCCCGCCCCACCTCGACCGCGTCGTCCTCGCTCGCCGCACCGACCACGTCGACGGCGATCTGCTTCGTGGCGCCCTCGGCGTCGGCGACGAGCTGCTGGGCCAGGTCGTGGGCCGCCGCGGTGACCGCGGCGGTCAGCTCGGCCTCGGTGGGCTCGATGCCGGAGGCGCCACTGGAGAGCAGCAGCACCGTGTCGTTGGTGGACATGCAGCCGTCGGAGTCGATCCGGTCGAAGGTGACCCGGCACGCCTCGCGCAGCGCGGCGTCGAGGGCCTCCGGCCCGGCCACCGCGTCGGTGGTCAGCACGCAGAGCATGGTGGCCATCGCGGGGGCGAGCATGCCCGCGCCCTTCGCCATGCCGCCAACGGTCCAGCCGCTGCCCCGGGCCACCGTGGTCTTGGGCCGGGTGTCCGTGGTCATGATGGCCTCGGCGGCCGCCCCGCCGCCGTCGCGGGACAGCCCGCGGATCGCGGCGCGTACGCCGGGGAGCAGCTTCTGCATCGGCAGCCGCTCGCCGATCAGGCCGGTCGAGCAGACCGCCACATCGCCCGCCCCGAGCATCAGCCGGGGGCTGGCCGAGGTGAGCGCGGCGGCGGTGTGCTCGGCGGTGGCGTGGGTGTCCTGGAAGCCGGCCGGTCCGGTGCACGCGTTCGCCCCGCCCGAGTTGAGCACCACGGCGCGGGCGACGCCGCCCCGCACGACCTGCTGGGTCCAGAGCACCGGCGCGGCCTTGACCCGGTTGGCGGTGAACACGCCGGCGACGCCGGCGTCCGGGCCGTCGTTGACGACCAGCGCGACGTCGCTCGCGCCGCTGGCCTTGAGCCCGGCGGCCACCCCGGCCGCCCGGAACCCCCGGGGAGTCGTGACACTCACTGGTCCGCTCCTTTGTCCGCGACTGCGGGGCTCCGCTGCGCTGCACTCCTCGCGCTCACCGATGCCACTCCTTCGTTCGCGACTGCGGGGCTCCGCTGCGCTGCACTCCTCGCGCTCACGGTGCGACCCCCCAGACGGACAGGCCCGTCGTCTCCGGCAGGCCGCACATGAGGTTGGCGTTCTGCACGGCCTGGCCGGCGGCGCCCTTGCCGAGGTTGTCCAGCGCGCTCAGCACGATCATCCGGCGGGAGTCGACGTCGACCGTGGCCTGCAGGTGGCAGGAGTTGGAGCCGAGGGTGGCGGCGGTGTGCGGCCAGGCCCCCTCCGGCAGGACGCGCACGAACGGCGTGTCCGCGTACGCCTCGGCGAGCACCGCCCGCGGGTCCACGCCCCGGGCCGGCACGGCGGTCACGGTGGCGAGGATGCCCCGGGGCATCGGCGCGAGCACCGGGGTGAGCGACAGGCCGGTCGCGCCGGTGGCCTGCTTGATCTCGGGGACGTGCTGGTGGGTGCCGACGCGGTAGGGCGACAGGTCCCCCATCACCTCGCTGCCGAGCAGGTGCGGCTTGGCCGCCTTGCCGGCGCCGGAGGTGCCGGAGGCCGCGACGACCACCACGTCGGCCGGGGAGGCGGCGCCGGCGGCGATCAGCGGGGCCAGCGCGAGGGTGATCGCGGCGGCGTAGCAGCCCGTGTTGGCCACCCGGGTGGAGCCGGCGATCAGGTCTCGCTGGCCGGGCAGCTCGGGCAGGCCGTAGGTCCACTGACCGGCGTGCGATCCGCCGTAGTAGTTGGCCCAGGCGTACGGGTCGGCGAGGCGGTGGTCGGCGCCCAGGTCGACGATCCGGACCTCGGGCGGAAGCTGGGCGGCCAGGGCCGCCGACTGGCCGTGCGGCAGGGCCAGGAAGACCAGGTCCGCGTCGGCCAGCGCTGCCGCGTCCGTCTCGCCGAGGACCATGTCCAGCCCGGCGAGCTGCGGGTGTACGACGTCGAGCCGGTGCCCGGCCTGGCTGTGCGCGGTGGCGGCGACCAGGTCGAACTCCGGGTGCCCGGCGACCAGGCGGATCAGCTCGCCCCCGGCGTAGCCGCTCGCCCCGGCGACCGCGACTCGGATACCCATACCCACCTCCGCATGACTATGCAGCGAAGGCTAGCAGGCGATGATCCGCTCCTGCAAGTTCATGCAGCAAGCCGTATGAGAATGAATTGGTGAGCCCGATCACCACGAGGGCCCGCGCCGCCGGATCGCGACACGGGCCCTCGGCCGGAACGAAGCGGTCAGAGACGGCCCTCCTCGACCGCCCGGGTCACCCACGGGATGACCTCGTCGAGCATCTCGTCCAGGGACGTGGCGGCCGTGAAGCCCAGCACCTCCCGCGACTTGGTCACGTCCGGCACCCGCCTCTGCACGTCGTACCGGAAGGGCTCGTCGGAGACGTACCGGAACGGCACGTCCGAGCCCTTGATCTTGCGCCAGATCAGCTCGGCCAGTTCGAGCACCGTGGTCGACTCGGCCGTGGAGAGGTTGAAGTCCTCGTTGCGCGCCGCCGGGTGCTCGATCGCCGTGGCGATGCCCCGAGCCAGGTCGCCGCCGTAGGTGTAGTGGCGGACCTGGTTGCCCTCACCCAGGATGTGCAGCGGGTCCTGTCCCTTGACGATCTTCTGCACCAGGTCGGGCACGACGTGCGACATGGCCAGCTTGACGTTGCCGGAGAGCACCTCGGCCTGCCCCAGCGCGCGCCCCTCGCCCACGCCGACACAGTTGAACGGCCGCACGATCGTGTACGGCACCTGGTACTGCTCCCAGGCCGCCCGGGCGTAGTACTCCACGGCCAGCTTCTGGAACCCGTACGACGACAGCGGCGGTGGGATGCGGCGCTCGTCGCCCTCCCGGCTGGGCCAGTGCTCGGTGGACTCGAAGACCATCGAGGAGGAGAGGTAGGTGACCTTCGCCAGCCGGCCGTCCCGATGGGCGCGGATCGCCGCGTCGCAGGTGGCCGCCATGATCCGCTCGTTGGTGGCGAGCAGGTCGTAGGCGTACGCGTGGAAGTAGGAGATGCCGCCGATCATCGCCGCCCCCGCGACCAGGTGGTCGCAGCCGTCCAGCAGCTCGGTGAGCAGGTCCGCGTCCCGGGCGTCGCCCTCGACGAACCGGAACCGGGGGTGCTCGTCGTAGCTGTGGGTCACCGGGCCGTACTTGGAGAAGTTGTCGATACCGACCACCTCGTGCCCCCGGTCGAGCAGTTCGGAGACGAGGTAGCCGCCGATGAAGCCGGCCGAACCAGTTACCAGGACCTTCGCCACATGCGCTCCTATGCGGTCTTCTCGAATTCGGTGCTGTCCCGCGGGTCGCGCGGGGCCGGCACGACCCCGGTCGGGGCAACGCGCCCGGCCAGCTTCTCCCGGCTCAGCCGTCGACCGTAGGCGAAGAAGTACCAGCGCAGGTAGCCGGGCAGGAAGCGGCCCAGGTCGAAGTGGGACTCCCCCAGCGGCCGGTCCAGCCAGATGGTGGGGATCTCGGCCACCGGTAGCCGCAACCGGGTGGCCTTCGCGGTCAGTTCCAGCCCGATCTCGAAGCCGGTCCGCGACTCGATCCCGACCTCCCGGACGAACGCGGTGTCGTACGCCTTGAAGCTGTTGGTGGCGTCGCGGGTGCCGACGCGGGCGAAGGTGTAGAGGCTCCGCCCCGCCCAGCGCGACATCATCCGCTTCAGCCGGGGCCCGCCGACCTGCTGGCCACCGGGCATGTAACGGGACGCGGCGGCGACCACCACCCCCCGGTCGACCAGCCGGGCCAGCTCGTCGATCTGGCGGGGGTCGTCGCAGCCGTCGGCCATGGTGACCACCACGACGGGGGCACGCGCCGCGTCGATGCCGAACCGGATCGCGTTGGCGGGGCCCCGGCCGTAGGTGTTGAGCACCGCCCGCACCCGCGGATCGGTGCGGGCGACCTCCTCGACGTACGGGACGGTGCTGTCCTCGGGCATGTCGTGCACGACGAGCACCTCGGCGGGGAGCAGCATCTCCCGCAGCATCCGCTCGAGGCAGCGCAGGATCGTTTCGCCCTCGTTGTAGACCGGCACGATCACCGACACCCGGGGCTTCACACCCGCACTCCCTGCCCGGTCAGGCCCCACATGTCGATGACCGGCCGGTCGGTCTCCAGGCGGGCGTACTGCTCGTGCGGAGCGGCGATGACCAGCAGGTCGGCCCGCCGCAGCACCTCGTCCAGGTCGACGAAGCGCTCGTCGGCCACGTAGGGATCCGTGCAGAGCGTCTCGCGGGTCTTCAGCGCCAGGATCTTGCGCAGCTTGTACGCCAGACTCTCCCGGGGGTCGTCGCTGCCGCCCTTGAAGGCCATGCCGAGGATGCCCACGGTCAGCTCGGACAGGTCGAACCGGTCCTCCAGGCGGGACACCAGGTAGAGCGGGAGCCCTTCGTTGATCAGCATCGCGGAATGGCCGAGCACGAAGTTGTTCCGGTTGAACGCGGCCAGCTGCATGGTGTCCTTGAACAGGCACGGTCCGGCCGCGAACCCGGGCATCGGCAGGTCGGCCGCGCGCGGGTAGTCGTACGCCACGGCGTGCCGGATCCGGGCGAAGTCGAGCCCGAAGTCGTTGGCCATCATCCAGAACTGGTTGGCGGTGGCGAACTTGATGTAGCGCCAGGTGTTGGTGAACAGCTTCGCCAGCTCGGCCTCCTCCGGCTCGAGCGGCACGATCTGCTCGGTGAGGTGCCGGAAGAGCTTCTCGGCGCGCGCCAGCGCCCCCGGCGTCCGGGCGGCGACGATCTGCGGCAGGGCGAACAGCTCCGTCATCGCCCGCCCCTCGGCGATCCGCTCCGGGCAGAACGCCACGTCGGCGCGGATGCCCTTGCCGGCGAGCAGCTTCTCGGTCAGCGCGGTGACGCCGGGGTAGACGGTGCTGCGCAGCACGACCAACTGCCCGTCGCGCAGGTGCTCGGCGCAGCGCTCCAGGGCCCGGGGCACCGCGCCCAGGTCCGGGTTGAGGTGCTCGTCGACCGGGGTGCCGACCACCACGACCAGGTGTTCGGAGGCGCCGACGCTGGCCGGGTCGGTGGTGGCACGCAGCCGGCCGGCGGCGACGGCCTCCGCGAGCGCCCCGGCCGCACCGGGCTCGGCGAAGGGCAGGGTGGCCGCGTTGACCGTGCCGACCGCGTCGGCGTTGATGTCGTACAGCACCACGGACAGGCCGCGCGAGGCGAAGGCGATGCCCAGCGGCAGCCCCACCCGGCCGCAGCCGCCCACGATGCAGACATCGACGGTGGTAACCGGCGGATCCTCGGACATGACTGGACTCCCGTGGGGGTGGCGGGGTGTGACTCCGGCAACACTCGGAATCCAAGCAGGTTAACCGCTCGGATGTGACTCGCGGGTAGCCAAAAATCCCGAGGCCGCTGACCTTTCAGCCGACTCGTCACTGATTGACGCCCGTCAGTCACACACCGCACTCGCCGCTTCCGCGCACCTGGCCCGCTCGACACCGCGACGTCGCTCCAGGCGCTCCGTGACCCCGTGCCGTCGAGCACCTGCGGATCATCGAGCGACGCGGTTGTCCGCAGAGCAGCCGAGGGCCCCTCCCGCCGGTGCGGGAGGGGCCCTCGTGATCGCTCAGGCGCCGCGCAGGGTGGCGCCGAAGCGCTCCGCGGCACGGGCGACCGCCGCGTCCCGCGCGGCCACCGCCTCCTCCACGGTCAGCGTCCGGTCCGGGGCCCGGAAGGTGAGCTTGTACGCCAGCGACTTGCGGCCCGCCCCGAGCTGCTCCGAGGCGTACACGTCGAACAGGCGCACCCCCTCCAGCAGCTCGCCGGCGCCCTCGACCAGGGCGCGCTGCACCTGCGCCGCGGGTACCGACTCGTCCACCACCAGCGCCACGTCGATCAGCGCCGGCGGGAAGCCGGAGACGACCGGCGCGGGCGCCACCGGGGCCGCCGGCAGCGCGTCCAGGTCCAGCTCCATGGCGCTGGTGCGCCGGGGCAGCTCCAGCGCCGCCAGGACCGCCGGGTGCAGTTCGCCGGCGTGCCCGACCACCGTGCCGTCGACCAGCAGCTCCGCGCAGCGGCCGGGGTGCCACGGCGCGTACTCGGCGGCCCGGACCTCGACCCGGTCCCCCGGGATGTCGGCCGCGGCGAGCACCACCCGGGCGGCCTCCACGGCGTCCGCCCAGGCGGCCGCCCGGCCCGCGCCCCACCAGCCGGCGGGCTCCATGTCGCCGGTCAGCACGACGGCGACATGCCGGGGCTGCTCGGGCACCACCGCGTCGGCGGCGGCGAGCTCCTCGTCGCTGGGCCGCCGGTCCACGCCCATCGCCGGCGGACGGCCGGCGCCGGGACGCGGGTGGAAGACCGCGCCGATCTCGTAGACGGCGAGGTCGCGCTGCCCCCGGCCGAGGTTGCGCTTCACGATGCCGAGCAGCGGGCCGAGCAGCGTGGTGCGCAGCAACGGCTCCTCCTCGGACAGCGGGTTGGCCAGCCGCACCGCCCGCCGACGCGGGTCGCCCTCGGGCAGCCCGAGCTGGTCGGCCAGCTCCGGGGCGACGAACGGGTGCGCGAGCACCTCCACGTACCCCCGCTCGGCGAGCGACCGGGAGATCGCCCGGCGGCGGCGCTGCTGCCAGGTCAGGCCGCGGCCGGGCGGCGCGGTCGGCAGCACCGACGGCAGCCGGTCGTACCCGTCGAGGCGGACCACCTCCTCGACGAGGTCCGCCGGGTCGGTCAGGTCGGGCCGCCAGGTCGGCGGGGTGACGGTGAGCGCCGCGCCGTCGCCGGCGGCGACGCCGACCTCGCCCGGATCCTCGGCCAGCCGGTCGGCGCCCCGCGCGACCGTGCAGCCGACCTGCTCCAGCAGGGCGACCACCCGCGCCGGCGGGTAGGTCACCCCGATCCGCCGGGTCGGCAGGTCCGCCGGCAGGACGACCGGCGTACGCGGCCGGACGTGGTCGATGTCGAGGATCTCGTCGGAGGCCGTGCCGCCGGCGTGCTCGGTGAGCAGCCGGACGGCCCGCTCGATGGCGACCAGCGGCAGCGCCGGGTCGACGCCCCGCTCCCACCGCTTCGCCGCCTCGCTGAACAGCTTGTGCCGCCGGGCGGTGCGCCCGACCATCGCCGGATCCCAGTGGGCCGCCTCGAAGAGCACGTTCGTGGTCCCCGCGACGACCTCGCTGGTCTCCCCGCCCATCACGGCGGCGAGCGAGACCGGCCCGGTGTCGTCGCAGATGACCATGTCCTCCGCGGCGAGCACCCGGGTGACCCCGTCCAGGGTGGTGAGCTTCTCCCCCGCCTCGGCGCGGCGCACCACCAGCGGCCCGGCGATCCGGTCGGCGTCGAAGGCGTGCATCGGCTGGCCCAGTTCCAGCATCACGTAGTTGGTGATGTCGACCGGCAGCGAGATGCTGCGGATGCCGGCGACGGTGAGCCGCCGCCGCATCCAGTCGGGGGTGGCCGCCGTCGGGTCGACGCCGCGCACGAGCCGGGCGGCGAACCGGTCGCAGCCGACCGTGTCGCGCACCTCGACCGGGTACGCCGGGGTGTCGGTGCCGCGGGGCGCGGGCGCCAGGCCCGGGTCGCGGAACGGCACGCCGAGGGCGTGCGACAGCTCGCGGGCGAGGCCGCGCAGGCTCAGCGCGTACCCCCGGTCGGGGGTGATCTCCAGCTCGACCACGACGTCGTCGAGCCCGACGACGGGCCGCGCGTCGTCGCCCGGCTTGGCCGGGGTGTCCCCGGGCAGCACGATGATGCCCGAGTGGTCGTCGCCGAGACCCAACTCCTTGGCGGAGCAGATCATGCCGTTGGAGTTGCGCCCGTACGTCTTGCGCGCGCCGATGGCGAACCCGCCGGGCAGCACGCCGCCGGGCAGGATCACCACGACCCGGTCGCCGGGTGCGAAGTTGCGCGCCCCGCAGACGATCTCCTGCGGCTCGCCGGTGCCGTTGGCGTCGCCGACGTCGACGCGGCAGAACCGGATGGGCTTCTTGAAGCCGGTCAGCTCCTCGATCTGGAGGACCTCACCGACCACCAGCTGACCGGTGACGGTCTCCCGCAGGTCCACCACGGACTCGACCTCGATGCCGAGGTCGACCAGGGCCTGCTCCAGGTCGCCGGCGGGCAGGTCGGCGGGGAGGTCGACGTACTCCCGCAACCAACTGACAGAAACTCGCATGACTCAGACCACCGTCTCCGTAACTCGTACCCGCATCGCCTACGCCCCGGCCCCGAACGCGCGGGTGAACCGCACGTCGCCCTCGACCATGTCCCGCATGTCGCTGACCCCGTGCCGGAACATCACGGTCCGGTCGATGCCCATGCCGAACGCGAATCCCGAGTAGACCTCGGGGTCGATGCCGCAGGCGCGCAGCACCCGCGGGTTGACCATGCCGCAGCCGCCCCACTCGACCCAGCGCGGGCCGTCGCGGTGCTCCGGGAACCAGACGTCGAACTCGGCCGACGGCTCGGTGAACGGGAAGTAGTGCGGCCGGAAGCGGGTCTTCGCGCCCTCGCCGAACATCGCCCGGGCGAAGTGGTCCAGGGTGCCGCGCAGGTGCGCCATGGTGATGCCCCTGTCCACCACGAGGCCCTCCACCTGGTGGAAGACCGGCGCGTGGGTGGCGTCCAGCTCGTCGGTGCGGTAGACCCGGCCGGGCACGATCACGTGGATCGGCGGCTTGCGGGTCAGCATGGTGCGCGCCTGCACCGGCGAGGTGTGGGTACGCAGGACGAGGCCCGACCCCGCCGGCTCGTCGGCCGCGGCCGGACCGTCGGCGGGTGCGACGTGGAAGGTGTCCATCAGCCCGCGCGCGGGGTGGTCGGCGGGGATGTTGAGCGCGTCGAAGTTGGTCCACTCCAGCTCGACCTCGGGCCCCTCGGCCACCTCGTAGCCCATCCCGACGAACAGGTCGCTGATCTGCTCCATCAGGGTGCTGATCGGGTGCCGGGCGCCCCGGGGCCGCCGGTCGTAGGGCAGCGTCACGTCGACGCGCTCCTCCACCAGCACCCGTTCCGCCTGCTCCCGCTCCAGGACCTCCTGGCGGGCGGCGTACGCGGCCTCGACGGCGCGGCGGGCCTCGTTGACCCGCTTGCCGGCGTCGGCCTTCGCGGCCGGCGGCAGCGCGCCGATCTCCCGGCGGGCCAGCGAGACCGGGGACCGGTCGCCGAGGTGCGCCGGGCGCAGCGCGGTCAGCGCGTCCGGGTCACCGGCCTCGGCGAACGCCTTCTCGGCGGCGGCGACGGCCTCGGCCAGGGCGGCCGGGTCGAGCAGGGCGACCTGCTTCGGGTCGTACGGATCGTTGCGGTAGCTCATGGCGTACGGGCACTCCCTCACGGCGGCGCCAGCCCTCACGGGGCGGCGAAGCGAGTCTACGGACGCGCGGCTGTGCCGCAGCCCGCCGGTGGGAGTTGCGCGGAAAGCAGGTCAGGCCCGCCGCCCGCCGACACCGGCGGGCTGGCTAAACGAACGCCGTGGCGCGTTCATGGGCGGACGCTCTCCTCTGTTGGCTGCCTCGCGGGACCGGTGCGCGGTCACCGCTGCGCTCTCGCTGAAGCGTACAGGCAGACGGCCGCGGCCGCAGCCAGGTTCAGGCTCTCGGCGCGGCCGTGCAGCGGCACCCGCACGCGCGCGTCGGCGGCGGCGGTGAGCTGCTCGGGCAGGCCGTGCGCCTCCGAGCCGAACAGCCAGGCGGTGGGGGCGGCGAGCCGGCCCGCGTCGGCGAGGTCGTCGAGGTCGTGCTCGCCGTAGCCGGTGGTGGCGAGCACGGCGAGCCCCGCGGCGCGCAGCGCGGCGACCACGTCCAGCGGGTCGGGCGCGCGGACCACGTCGACGTGGAAGAGGCTGCCGGCCGACGCCCGGACGCACTTGCCGTTGTACGGGTCGACGGCGTCGCCGGCGAAGACGACCACGCCGGCCCCGGCGGCGTCGGCGGTGCGCAGCACGGTGCCGGCGTTGCCCGGGTCGCGGATCTCGGCGAGCACCGCGACCAGGCGGGGCCCCCCGGCCAGGGCGTGCTCCAGGGACACGTCGAGGTGCCGGCAGACGGCGACCAGGCCCTGCGGGGCGACGGTCTCGGCGAGGGCCGCGAGGGCCTCGTCGGTCACCTCGGAGACCGGCACGTCGGCGCGGGCGGCGTCGGCGGCCAGCCCGGCGTGCCGGTCCAGGGCGGCGGGCGTACCGAAGAGTTCGGTGACCACCCCCGGGCGGGCCAGTGCCTCGCGGACCGCCTGCGGCCCCTCGGCCAGGAACCGGCCGGCGGCCTCGCGGTCCCGTCGGCGCTGCAGCCGGCGGGCGGCGACCACCCTGGGGGTACGCGGGGTGAAGGGGCCGGAGACAGCGTCGAGGCGTCTCCCGCGCGACGGTGAGTGCATGGGAGACGCCTCGATCTGCTGGTGCGGGTGGATCAGGCGGCCTGGGCCGCCGCGCCGCCGGTGCCCTCGGCCGCGACCGCGGCCCGGGCCAGCTCGACGATCGCCGCGAAGGCGGCGGCGTCGTTGACGGCCAGGTCGGCCAGGATCTTCCGGTCGACCTCGATGCCGGCCAGGCGCAGGCCCTGGATCAGGCGGTTGTAGGTCATCCCGTTGGCGCGGGCGCCCGCGTTGATCCGCTGGATCCACAGCTGCCGGAAGTCGCCCTTGCGGTCGCGACGGTCCCGGTAGGCGTACTGCATCGAGTGCAGCACCTGCTCCTTGGCCTTGCGGTAGAGGCGGGAGCGCTGACCGCGGTAGCCGCTCGCGGTCTCCAGCAGGGTACGGCGCTTCTTCTGGGCGTTCACAGCCCGCTTGACGCGTGCCATCTCAACTCCTTCTTACGTCGGGTGGCGCGCGTCAGCGGCCGAGCAGCTTCTTGATGCGCTTGACATCGGCCTTGGCCAGCACGACGGTGCCGGTCAGCCGACGGGTCTGGGTGGAGGGCTTCTTCTCCAGGTTGTGCCGGAGGCCGGCCTGCTGGGCAACGATCTTGCCCTTGCCGGTCACCTTGACCCGCTTGCCCATCCCCGTGTGGCTCTTCATCTTCGGCATGTGGAACGTCTCTCCCCTGTTACTCGCCGCTGTTGTCGGCGACGGTGCCGGTCTCACCGGCTGGTGCGGTCTCGCCGGCCGCCGCGGTCTCGCCGGCTGCCGGAGCCGCGGACTCGTCCGCGTTCCGGTCCCGGGGTCCACCGCGGGACGCCGTCGCGGCGACCGCAGAGGCCTTGACGGCCCGGTGCGGGGCGAGAACCATGATCATGTTTCGACCGTCCTGCTTCGGAGCGGCCTCGACGTACCCCAGCTCCGTGATCTCCGACTCGAGCCGGCGCAGGAGCCGGTAGCCCAGCTCCGGGCGGCTCTGCTCGCGACCGCGGAACATGATCGTCACCTTGACCTTGTCGCCGGCCTTGAGGAACCGCACCACGTGACCCTTCTTGGTCTCGTAGTCGTGCGGGTCGATCTTCGGCCGGAGCTTCATCTCCTTGATGACGGTCTGCTGCTGGTTACGCCGCGCTTCGCGCGCCTTCAGTGCGCTCTCGTACTTGAACTTGCCGAAGTCCATGAGCTTGCACACCGGCGGGCGCGCCATCGGCGCAACCTCGACCAGGTCCAGATCGACGTCCGCGGCCAGCTGAAGGGCGCGCTCCAGCGGGACGATGCCCACCTGCTCACCCTCGGGGCCGACCAGTCGGACCTCACGTGCCCGGATCTGCTCGTTCACGCGTGGTTCGACGCTGATGGGGCCTCCTCGAGTCAAAGTCTCCTGCGTGCCGACCCTGCGGCTCCCGGGTGGGAGCCGACCCGGAAAGCAGAAGGCCCCGGCGCATGCCAGGGCCCGCTCGACCGGTCGGCACGATCACATGATCGCGCATCCGGCGCCGGGACGTGCCCGGAACCGGTGACCGGACCCGGCCACCATGGCGGCGACTCGGGTGGGAGCAGGCGCTCCTCTTTCATGGCCGTCCGCTCACGGGCGAGCTTGCTCGCACGCGGGGACAGCCTGGTCGACTACACAACACTACACCCTCACCCGAGCGCCCCCAAATCCGGGCACCCCGGGCGACGCGCGGCGGCCCGGACCGCGGGGTCGGCTCAGCGGCCGGTGGCGCCCTCGGCGAGGCGGGTCTGGTGGGCCTGGTGCAGCCGGCGCAGCGCGCGGACCCCCTCGACGGCCCGCTCCTTGTCGGCGGCCTGCAGGGCGACCATCGGCAGCAGGTCGTCGTCGTGCAACTCCAGGCTCGCCCACGGCGCGCCCCGGTCGAAGCGGACCCCGCGGACGACCTCCCACGGCAGCTCGTACGAGCCGAGGACGTTGCGCACGCGCACCCCGCGCGCGTCGGCCTCCACCCGGGGGCGGGTGAAGAGCAGGAAGCCGAGGGCGCCGAAGACGCCGAGGCCGACCATCGCGATCTGGTCGCCCCGCTGGAAGCTGCCGTAGCCGTTGCCCGTCGCGCCGGTCAGCGAGGTGGCCACCAGGCTGAACACCACGACCAGCACGGCCGCCGAGGTCCAGCAGACCACCCGGATGCGGCGCGGGCGGAGGTGGATCGTCTCGGTTTCGCTCACCCCACCAGTCTGCCATCCGCTCCGGGCCGGTCCTCGGCCGCCACACGGGTGGTCGGGACGGCGGCGCGCGCGGCCGGGCCCGCGGCGCCCCGGCCGGCCACCAGCGCGGCCAGCAGGGTGAGCAGCGCGCCGGCGAGCACCGGCAGCCGGACGCCGGGGCCGCCCGGCAGCAGCGCGTCCAGCAGCAGGGCGCCGCCGAGCTGCCCGGCGACCAGGGCCAGGCCGGTGCGCAGCACCCCGATCGCGGCGACCCCGACCACCAGGCTGGCCACGATGCCGACGCCGAGCAGGCCGCCGGTGTAGAGGTACCAGGCGTCCGGCCAGGTCGGCGTGGGTCCGGTGAGGGCGCCGGCCAGCGCCGCGACGAGCAGCACGGCGGGCGTACTCGTGACGAAGTTGACGGCGACCCCGGCGGCGGGCGAGCCGGCGGCGGAGACCCGCGCGTTCAGCGCGGACTGGAGCGCCACGCCCAGCCCGCCGGCGACGGCGAGCAGGACCAGACCGAGGGCGAGGTCGCCGACCGGCTGCCCGAGCTGAGCCAGCGCCACGGCGGCCACGCCCAACAACGCCCCGGCGACCCGGGGCCGGGTCAGCGCCAGCCGCCCGACCGGCGCCAGCCCCGCCCGGTCGACGGCCAGCCCGCCGAGGCTGCCGCCGGCGACCTGGGCGATGGTGAAGACCGCCACCCCGAGCACCGGGACGATGTACGCGCCGAGCACCACGATGGCCGCCCCGCCCAGCCCGCCCAGGTACGCCCACCAGGGCAGCCGGGCCCGGCGCAGCGCGACCAGCCCGGCGCGCGCCGAGGGCAGCGCCAGCACCCCGAGGCCGACCAGCAGCGTCCCGCCGAGGTTGTTGACCACGGCGCCCAGGGTCGGGTCGCCGGCCCGCTCGCCCAGCTCGGCGTTGGCCGCGCCCTGGGCCGCCGAGGCCACCCCGCCGAGGGCGACCACGGCCAGCGCCGCCCACGGCGGCAGGCCACGCGGCACCGGGAGCGGCGCCGGGCCGCCCGCCGCAGGCGGGCGCCTCACAGCCGGCAGGCGTGGATGTTGGTGACCAGGATCGCGCGGGCGCCGAGTTCGTACAGCTCGTCCATGATCCGGTGTACGTCGTCGCGGAGCACCATCGCCTGCACCGCCACCCAGCCCTCGCGGTGCAGCGGGGACACGGTCGGCGACTCGATGCCCGGAGTCAGCGAGCTGGCCCGGTCCAGCAGGCCGGCCGGCACGTCGTAGGCGAGCATCACGTAGCGGCGGGCGACCAGCACGCCGTGCAGTCGGCGCAGCAGCTGCGCGGCCTGCGGGTGGTCCGGGGCGTCGCCGCGGCGGACCAGCACCGCCGAGGAGCGCAGCAGCGGCTCGCCGAAGACCACCAGCCCGGCCTGGCGCAGCGTGGCGCCGGTCTCCACCACGTCGGCGACCACGTCGGCGACGCCGAGCCGGACGGCGTTCTCGACCGCGCCGTCGAGGCGGATCACCTCGGCCTTCACGCCCAGCTCGGCGAGGTGCCGCTCGACCAGCCCGGGGTACGCGGTGGCGATCCGGTGCCCGCCCAACTCCTGGACGGAGGCGATGTCGTCGGGGCGGGCGGCGAAGCGGAAGGTGGCTCGGCCGAAGGCCAGGTCGACGACCTCCTCGGCGGGGGCCCCGGAGTCGATCAGCAGGTCCCGGCCGGTGATGCCGAGGTCCAGGTCGCCGGAGCCGACGTAGGTGGCGATGTCCTTGGGGCGCAGGTAGAAGAATTCGACGTCGTTGGGCTCGTCCCGGCAGACCAGGTCCTTCGGGTCGGTGCGCTGGCGGTAGCCCGCCTCGCGCAGCATCTGGGCGGCCGGCTCGGCCAGGGTGCCCTTGTTGGGGATGGCGACACGCAGCATGACGGAGTGCTCCTTCGATCGGTACTGATCAACGACGGGGCGCACTCACAGATGTCGGTAGACGTCCTTGAGGTCGAGACCGCTGGCGAGCATCAGCACCTGGACCTGGTAGAGCAGCTGGGAGATCTCCTCGGCGGTGCGCTCCGGCCCCTCGTGCTCGGCGGCCATCCACGACTCGGCCGCCTCCTCGACGACCTTCTTGCCGATGAAGTGCACGCCCTTCTCGAGCGCGGCGACCGTGCCCGAGCCAGGGGTGCCGGCGGCGGCCTTGGCCTGCAGCTCGGCGAACAACTCCTCGAACGTCTTCACGGAAGGCGATTCTTCCAGCCACCCGCCGACGTGGCGTGCTCCGGGTCCGGCCGCGTCATCTTTCCCACCGTGCGACCGCCGGTACGGTCAGCCGCCGAAGCCGACCCGGTGGGCGCTGGTGGCGAGGCCCCGGATGGCGAGGGCGGCGTCGAGCGCGGCCACGGTGGCCGCCCAGCCCTTGTCCTCCGCCGAGCCGGGCAGCCCGGCCCGGTCCCGGGCCTGCTCGATGGTGTCCACGGTCAGGACGCCGTGCGCGACGGGCTTGCCCTCGTCCAGCGCGACCCGGGTCAGCCCGTCCGTCACCGAGCGGCAGACGTAGTCGAAGTGCGCGGTGGCGCCCCGGACCACCACGCCGAGCGCGACCACCACGTCGCAGCGCCGCGCGAGTGCCTGGGCCACCACGGGCAGCTCCACCGAGCCGGCCACCCGGGCGGTGACCGCGCGGGCCCCGCACGCCCGGGCGGCGGCGACCGCCCGGTCGAGCATGTGGTCGGTCAGGTCGCCGTGCCACCGCGCGGCGACCACGCCGACGGTCATCCCGGCCGCGTCCACGGTCGTCACGCCCGGTTCGCCGAAACCCGCCATGTCTACGCTCCGATCTCGTCGCCGGGGACCGGCCGGCCCATCGGGGCCTCGGTGACCTCGTCCAGCTCGTCCAACAGGTGCCCCATCCGGTCCCGCTTGGTGCGCAGGTAGCGCACGTTCTCGGGGTGCGGCCGCACCGGCAGCCCCTCGCGGCCGGTGACGGTCAGCCCGTAGCCCTCCAGGCCGGCCCGCTTGGCGGGGTTGTTCGTCAGCAGCCGCATCGAGCGCACCCCGATGTCGTAGAGGATCTGCGCGCCGGTGCCGTAGTCCCGGGCGTCGGCCGGCAGGCCCAGGTCGAGGTTGGCGTCCACGGTGTCCCGCCCCTCGTCCTGGAGCTGGTACGCCTGGAGCTTGTGCAGCAGCCCGATGCCCCGACCCTCGTGGCCGCGCACGTAGAGCACCACGCCCCGCCCCTCGTGGGCGACCCGTTCGAGGGCGGCGTTGAGCTGGGGGCCGCAGTCGCAGCGCACCGAGCCGAAGACGTCCCCGGTGAGGCACTCGGAGTGCACCCGGACCAGCACGTCCCGCCCGTCGCCGATCTCGCCCATGACGAGGGCGACGTGCTCGGCCGAGTCGTGCTCGCTGCGGTAGCCCAGCGCCCGGAACACCCCGTGCCGCGTGGGCATCCGGGTGTCGGCCACCAGCTCGACCTGCTTCTCGGTCCGCCGCCGGTACGCCACCAGGTCGGCGATCGTGACCAGGGTCAGGGAGTGCTCGGCGCAGAACTTCTCCAGGTCCGGCAGCCGCATCATGGTGCCGTCGTCGTTGACCAGCTCGCAGAGCACGCCGGCGGGGCGCAGCCCGGCCAGCCGGGTCAGGTCGACCGCCGCCTCGGTGTGCCCGGGCCGGCGCAGCACGCCGCCCTCCCGGGCGCGCAGCGGCACCACGTGCCCCGGGCGGGCCAGGTCGGCCGGGCCGGTGCCCGGGTCGGCGAGCAGCCGGATGGTGTGTGACCGGTCGGCGGCGGAGATGCCGGTGCTGACCCCCTCCCGGGCGTCCACGGTCACCGTGTAGGCGGTGCCGCGCCGGTCCTGGTTGGTGTGGTACATCGGCGGCAGGTCCAGCCGGTCGCACTCGGTCTCGGTCAGCGGCACGCAGATGTAGCCGGACGTCCACCGCACCATGAACGCGACCAGCTCCGGCGTCGCCAGCTCGGCGGCGAAGATCAGGTCACCCTCGTTCTCCCGGTCGGCGTCGTCGACCACGACGACGGGCCGGCCGGCGGCGATGTCCGCCACCGCCTGCTCGATGCTGGCAAAGGTGGTCATGCCGGTACTCCGCTTCGCTGCGTGCCGCCATGCGGCACCACCGCACCGGACCCTCTGCTTCGCTCGCTCATGCGACGGCCTCCGAGTAGGTCGACGGGATGGGGGCGGGCGCCGGGCGGGCGACCCGCGAGGTGCGCCACCAGCTGACCAGGCCCCAGGCGCAGAAGGCGCCGTAGACGAGGTACATGGCCGCCGAGGGATAGAACCCGCCGCGCAGCAGCAGCGGCACACCGACCGCGTCGACGGCGATCCAGATCAGCCAGAAGTCCACCCAGCCGCGGGCCATCCCGTAGGTGGCGAGCAGGCTGCCGGTGAGGATCCAGGCGTCCGGCAGCGGCCCCCAGGAGCCCAGCGCGGCGAGCACCGGGTACGCGGCGGCCGTGCCGAGGACGGCGGCGGCCAGCAGGCCGAGCCGCTCGCGGCCGGTGGCCCAGCGGGGCGCCACGGCGGCGTGGTCGCCGTCGTCGCCCCGGCGGCGGTTGCGCGACCAGCGCCACCAGCCGTAGAGGCTGACGGCGAAGAAGAACACCTGCCGGCCGGCCTGCCCGTACAGGTCGTGTGCCTGCGGGGTGGCGAAGACCCCGCCCAGGAAGACGGTGAACAGCAGCGCGTTGCCGATCATGCCGACGGGCCAGGCCCAGACCAGCCGGCGCAGGCCGAGCACGGCCGAGGCCAGGCCGAAGCCGTTGCCGACGATCTCCCGGACCAGCACCGGCGAGCCGGCGACGCTCACCTGCGCGTCGAGCAGCCATCCGAGCGGGCCCATCAGGCCACCCCGCCCGTCGTGGCGGCGCCCGGCAGGCCGGGGACCGCAGGCCCGCCGGCCGCCGCGCCCGGCACGTCCGTGGCCGGGGGCCCGCCGGGCGGGCCGGGGTCGGCCGCTCGGGTGCCCAGCAGCCGCTCGACGTACTTGGCGAGGACGTCCACCTCGAGGTTGACCGCGTCGCCGACGCGCCGGGCGCCGAGGGTGGTCAGCTTCAGCGTGGTCGGGATCAGCCCGACGGCGAACCAGTCGGGGCCGACGTCGGCCACGGTCAGCGAGACGCCGTCGACGGTGATCGAGCCCTTCTCCACCACGTACCGGGCCAGGGCGGCCGGCAGCCGGAACCGGACCGTCTCCCACTGCGCGGCCGGCTCCCGGGCGAGCACCTCGCCGACGCCGTCGACGTGCCCCTGCACCAGGTGCCCGCCGAGGCGGCTGCCGAGCGCGGCGGCCCGCTCCAGGTTGACCGGGTCGCCGGCCCGCAGCGCGCCCAGCGCGGAGCGGCGCAGCGTCTCCCCCATCACGTCCGCGGTGAAGGTCCCGTCGGAGACGTCGACCACGGTCAGGCAGACGCCGTTGACCGCGATCGAGTCGCCGTGCCGGGCGTCGGAGGTGACCAGCGGCCCGCGGACCGCGACCAGCGCCGAGTCGTCCGCCGTTTCGGTGATCCGGACGACCTCACCCAACTCCTCGACGATGCCGGTGAACATGTCAGCCCTCCCTCTTCCGGGGCAGCGCGGTGATCCGCAGGTCGGGTCCGACCTGCGTAACGTCGACGTACTCCAGGTCGATGGCCTCGGCGATGGTGGTCACACCGGCGTCGACCAGGGCGGTCGGGCCGGCGCCGAGCAGCCGGGGCGCGACGTAGCCGACGATCTTGTCGACCAGGCCGGCGGCGAGGAAGGCGCCGGCCAGCGTCGGGCCGCCCTCCAGCAGCGCCGCGCGGACCCCGCGTTCGTGCAGGGTGGCGAGCAGCGCCGGCAGGTCGACCCGCCCGTCGGGCCCGACGCCGACCTCCGCGGCGGTGGCGATCCACGTCCGGGCGGCGCCGTCGCGCACCCGGGCGTCGGCCGGCGTACGCGCCGACGAGTCCACCACCACCCGCAGCGGTTGGCGGATGTTGAGCGTGCCGTCGCGCAGGTTGCGGGCGGTGAGCCGCGGGTCGTCGGTGAGCACCGTGCCCACCCCGGCGATCACCGCGTCGACGGTGCCGCGCAGCGCGTGCACGTCCATCCGGGCCGCCTCGGAGGTGATCCACATGCTCGTGCCGTCGGCGGCCGCCGACCGGCCGTCCAGCGTGGCGGCGAACTTCCAGATCACGTACGGCCAGCCGCGGCGCATCGAGGTGAGCCAGGCGATGTTGCCGGCCTCGGCCTCGGCCTCGCGTACCCCCACATCCACCTGGATCCCGGCGGCGCGCAGCGTGGCGGCGCCGCCGGAGGCGACCGGATTGGGATCGGGGACGGCGATGACGACCCGGGCGACGCCGGCCTGGACCAGCGCGGTGCTGCAGGGGCCGGTGCGGCCGGTGTGGTCGCAGGGTTCCAGGGTGACCACGGCGGTGCCGCCGCGGGCCCGCTCCCCCGCCTGGGCGAGCGCGACGATCTCGGCGTGCGGCCCGCCGGCGTAGGCGTGGAACCCCTCGCCGACGACGTGGCCGTCGGCGTCGAGCAGCACGCAGCCGACCACCGGGTTGGGGCTGGTCGTGCCGAGACCGCGCGCGGCGAGTTCCACCGCGCGACGCATCGCCTCGTCGATGGAGACGCCGGCCATGCCCTGCCCTCTCACTCGCCGGTCGGCGCGCGGGCGGTCACGGGAGGCGACGGCATCGGGCCGCGGGCGTGCGGCGGCGGAGGTCCGGGTACGGCGGAGCCGACCCGGGGGCGCGCACGGCACGCTGAGGTCAGCGGCCGGGCAGGGCCCGTCCGTCCCGCGCGCTGTCTCCCATCCGGACTGTCTGGGTGCGGTTTCCCGCGCCCAACCGTCGGCCCCGGATTCTCACCAGGTCCACCGGGCGGCACGAGGCCGACCGGGTCGCGGGCTTACCACGGTCACGCCGTGGATCACCGCCGGTTCGGAATTACACCGAGTCCCGCCAGCGCGTGGTGGGTACACCGGCAGTCTTACACGCCGGACGGGGGAAGGTGCCACACAGGCGAGCTACCTCACAGCGGGAACAGGCGGTCAGGTCACCCCGCGTCGCCGGTCCACCGCCACGTACGAGCCGGGTTGGCTCTTGGCCACCGTCTTCATCTCGGAGGCGACCGCGATCGCCTCCAGGGGGTCGGTGAACCGCTTGTTGGTGTCGGAGATGGAGACGCCGATGGAGAGCGTGACCAGGGCGGCGCGCCGGATGTTGCCCCGGCGGTCCTTCAGCTCCACGTAGCCGCGGGCGGCGTCGGCGGGGTCGTAGAGCGAGTCGGCGGCCTTCTCGAAGTCGGCGGACACCCGGGAGGTGAGCGGCCGGACCTGTTCCGGGGTGCAGACGATGACGAAGTCGTCGCCGCCGACGTGGCCGAGGAAGGCCGGCGGCAGCCCCACCGAGACCACCGCCCGGTGCAGGCTGCGGGCCAGGGCGGAGATGAAGTCGTCGCCGCGCACGAAGCCGTACCGGTCGTTGACGCTCTTGAACCGGTCGATGTCGATGTAGCCGACGGCGTAGTCGACGCCGCTGCGGACCCGGTCGGAGATCTCCCGGCGGATCCGGCTGTTGCCGGGCAGCCCCGTGAGTGGGGAGACCTCGCGGAACTCCTTGTTGCGCCGCAGGGTCGAGCTGACCCGGGCCACCAGCTCCGCGGTGTCGAAGGGCTTGACGAGGTAGTCGTCGGCGCCGGCGCTGAGCCCGTGCACCTTGTCCACCGTCATGCCCTTGGCCGTCAGCATGATCACCGGCAGGGCCGAGGTCATCGGGTCGGCCCGCAGCCGCCGGGTCAGCTCCAGCCCGTCGATGCGCGGCATCATCAGGTCGACCACCGCCAGGTCGGGGCGTTGGCGCTCGATCACCTCGAGCGCCTCCTGCCCGTCGCTCGCGTGGATCACCTCGAAGCCGTGCAGCCGCAGGTTGAACTCGACGAAGCGCGCGATGTCCTCGTCGTCGTCGACGACGAGGATGATGTCCTTGCGGTCGCCGGCGGGCTCCACGTCAGGCCCCGGCGGCGGCGCGTTCCGCGAGTGCCCGCAGCTTCCGGACGGCCTCGGCGGGGTCGTCGGCGCCGTAGACGGCGGTGCCGGCGACGAAGGCGTCCGCCCCGGCCTCGGCCGCCTGCGCGATGGTGTCGGCGGCGATCCCGCCGTCGACCTCGATGCGCAGTTCCAGGTGGCCGCTGTCGACGTGCCGGCGGGCGGCGCGCACCTTGTCCAGCAGTTGCGGGATGAAGCGCTGCCCGCCGAAGCCGGCCTTGATCGTCATGATCAGCAGCGTGTCGAAGCTCGGCAGCAGCTCCAGGTACGGCTCGATCGGGGTGTCCCGGTCGATCGCCAGCCCGGCCTTGGCGCCGGCCGAGCGGAGGTCCTTGGCCAGCGCCACCGGGTCGTCGCACGCCTCGGCGTGGAACGTGACGTTGTACGCCCCGGCGTCGGCGTAGCCGGGGGCCCAGCGGCGCGGGTCCTCGATCATCAGGTGCACGTCGAAGGGCAGCTCGGTGGCGGCCCGCAGGCTCTGCACCACGGGCAGCCCGATGGTCAGGTTGGGCACGAAGTGGTTGTCCATGACGTCCACGTGCAACCAGTCCGCGGCGTTCTCGACGGCACGGACCTCTTCGGCGAGGCGGGCGAAATCGGCGGCGAGGATGCTGGGCGCGACGATCGGCGGCGGTACGGTCACGGGGCCAGTGTACGAACGCGGCCATCAGCCGCCCGCAGCGCGCCACCAACCGGGACACCCGGTGACCCGGCGGTGACCACTGGTGCAGAATTGGCCGTCCCGGCCAGACCAAACCGGACGAAGGGCCAGTCGAGACTGGCCGAACGACGGCACGGCGGCAAGACTCCATCGGGGACGGTGACGCGTGCCGTCGCCACCCGCCCGCGTGGCGGGACGGTGACGGCCGAGGCGTCAGGTCCCGGAAAGGGCGGATGATGCGACGGTGGCTCGCGGCGCTGGCGCTGGCCGGCACGGTGACGGTCCTGCTCGCCGGCTGCGTACGGCCGGGCGGCTCCGACGGCGACCTCACCGACGACTGGCCGGCGCTGGCCGCGCCGCGGCTGTTCGTGCCGGCCACGGACACCTGCCTGCCCCGGGTCACCGCGATCGTGCAGGCCGGCACCTACGAGGTGGTGGACTGCTCCCGCAACCACCTGGCCGAGGCCATCCACGTCGGCACGTTCACCGGCGCTGCCGCTGCGGGCGACCGGCCCGAGCCGGGGTCCCCCGGGCTGCGCCCGGCCCGCGCCGAGTGCGACCAGCGCGCCCGCGAGGTGCTCGGCGGCGACTGGCACTCGGCCCGGATCACCCTGAACATCGCCCTGCCGTCCGCGCCCGCGTGGCGCGGCGGCGCCCGCTGGTTCCGCTGCGACCTGAGCGAGACCGGCAGCATCGACAACACCCGGCCGGTGAACCGCACGGGCAGTCTGCGGGGCGCGATGATCGGCGACTCGCCGCTGATCCACCGTTGCTTCGACCCGAAGCTCATCGGCGAGAACCTGAACTACATGGCCCCGGTGCTCTGCACCGAGCCGCACCGCGCCGAGTTCGTCGGCGTCTACGTGGAGCGGGACATGACCTGGACGCAGTTCCGCCGGGCCCACCGGCAGGCACACACGCGCTGCATGGCGCTCATCGCCGTCTTCGCCGACGTGCCCAACAACAGCGACCTGCCGTACCGGGCGGGCTCCATCTTCTATCCCCCGTCCCAGCGGGAGTGGGAGGAGGGCGACCGCGGGGTGCGGTGTTTCCTGTGGAGCGACGACCGGAAGCTGACCCGCTCCATGCGGGGCGCCGGCCCGAAGGGACTCCCCGCGATCTGAGCGCGGTGCCGTATGCTGCCGCACCGTGGCGTGTCCGCCGACCGTGCGCCGGCCGGACCACGATCGGCGGGAGGTCGGGCGATGCGACGCAGGTGGACGGCGGCCGCGGTCGGTGCGGTGGCGGCCCTGGCGCTCGCCGGCTGCGGCGCCCCGGCCGGCACCGACGGCGACCTGACCGACGACTGGCCGGCGCCCGCCGCGCCGCAGACGTTCGTCCCCGCGGCCGGCGTCTGCCACGCCGGCGTGCAGGACGTCGGCTACCTCACCGCCTACAACCCGGTCGACTGCGCGCAGTCCCACCGCGCGGAGACCGTGCACGTCGGCACGCTCACCGGGGCGGCGGCCGAGCGGACCACGCCCCCGCCGGCCGGCTCGGCCGGCATGCGCGCCGCCCGGGCCGAGTGCGACACGAAGGTCAACGAGGCGGTCGGCGGGGACTGGCGCTCCGGCCGGCTCGGGCTGAACGTGGTGCTGCCGTCGCCGCGGGCGTGGGGCGGGGGCGCCCGCTGGTTCCGCTGCGACCTCAGCGAGCAGACCAGCCTCGACGAGGCGAACGCGAAGGCCCGGACGGGAAGCCTGAAGGGCGCCCTGACCGGCGCCGCGCCGCTCGCCCACCGGTGCTTCGAACCGAGGGTCAGCGACGACGACGTGCGGGAGATGGTGCCGGTGGCCTGCACCAGCAAGCACCACGCCGAGTTCGTCGGCGTGTGGCGGGCCCCGGACATCAGCTACGACGCCTTCACCCGGGACACCCTCAGGGTGCACCGGGCGTGCCGCGCGCTGATCGCGAAGTACGTCAAGGTGCCCAACAACGGTGACCTGCAGTACCGGGCCGGTTCGATCTTCTACCACCCGTTCGAGCGGGAGTGGCGCAACGGCAACCGGGGCGTGCAGTGCTTCCTCTGGGTCAGCGACCGCAACCTGACCCGGTCGATGAAGGGCGCCGGCACGAAGGGCCTGCCGGTCACCTGAGCGCCGCCCGCCCGGGCCGGGCGCGGCGCCGACGCGCGGGCCGGGTCGGCGCACACACCGACGCGCGGGCCGGGTCGGTGCCCACGCGCCCGACCGGAACGCCGCCCACCGCGGCCGGTGCGGCGCGGGGCCGGCCCACCCGCGAGCCGAGCGGGCTCGCGGGTCGGCGTGTCCCGTCCGCGGATCAGGTCCGGCGCAGCATCGCGAGGAACATCGCGTCGGTGCCGTGCCGGTGCGGCCAGAGCTGCACCGTCGGCCCGTCACCGAGACCGGGCATCCCCACCGGCAGCAGCGGCCGGGCGTCGACGAAGTCGACCGGCACGCCGGAACGGCGGGCCGCCTCGGTCACCGTCACGTGCGTCTCCACGGTGTGCGGGGAACACGTCACGTAGGCGACCAGGCCGCCCGGGCGGACCGCCCGCAGCGCCGCGGTGAGCAGCTCGCGCTGCAACCGGGTCAGCGGCGGCAGGTCCGACGGCTCGCGCCGCCAGCGGGACTCCGGCCGGCGGCGCAGCGAGCCCAGGCCGGTGCACGGCGCGTCGACCAGTACCCGGTCGAAGTGCGCCTCCGGCAGCTTCGGGTCGGCGCCGACCGTGCGGCCGTCGGTGTTCAGCACGGTCACCGGCAGGCCGCGGGTGGCCTGGGCGACCAGCCGGGCCCGGTGCTCGGCGACCTCGACGGCGGTCAGCCGCGCGTCCCGCTGCGCGGCCAGCGCGCCGAGCAGCCCGGACTTGCCGCCCGGGCCGGCGCACAGGTCGAGCCAGCGCCCGTCGGGGCCGTCCAGCGGGGCCACCGCCAGGGCGTTGGCCACCAGTTGGGACCCCTCGTCCTGCACGTGGGCCCGGCCCTCGGCCAGCGCCGGCAGGTCACCGGGCGCCCCGCCGGAGAGATAGACGGCGTACGGGGAGAAGGCCCCCGGGGCGCCGCCGACCTCGTCGGCAAGCGCGACCGGGTCGGCCAGCCCGGGACGGGCGCACAGGTGCACCGGCGGGCGCTCGTTGTCCTCGATGAGCAGCCGGGCGGTCTCGCCGAGGTCGCCGCCGAGCGCCTCGGCGAAGGCCCGCACGATCCACTGCGGATGGCTGTACGCCAGCGCGAGATGCCCGACCGGGTCGCTCTCCATCGGCGGGGCGAGCTTGGCCACCCACGCGTCGGAGTCCCGGCCGGCGACCTCGCGCAGCACCGCGTTGGCGAACCCCGTCGCGCCGGGGCCGACCGCGCGGACCAGGTCGACGGTCGAGGAGACCGCGGCGTGCGCCGGCACCCGCGTGTGCAGGAGCTGGTACGCCCCGATCCGCAGCGCGTCGCGCACCGGCGGGTCGATGCGCTGCACGTCCCGCCCGGCCGCGTCGGTGAGGATCGCGTCGAGGGTGCCGAGGTGACGCAGGGTGCCGTAGGTCAACTCGGTGGCGAAGGCCGCGTCCCGCCCGGTCAGCCCGGCGTCGCGCAGGAGCGACGGGAGCACGAGGTTGGCGTACGCGTCGTCCCGGTGCACCGCCGCGACGGCCTCGTACGCGATCTGCCGCGGCAGGTCCACGGCGGGCCGGGCCGGACGGCGGCCGCCCTCGCGCCGGTCGCCGCCCCACCGGCCCTGCGTCGGCCGCTCCCCGCGCCGGTCCCCCGCGGGGCGCTCGCCGCGCTCCCCGGTGGGCCGGCCACCGCCGGGACGCTCGCCGCGTCGCTCGGCGGGGAAACGGTCGCCGGCGGGCCGCTCGGGGCCCGTCACGCGAGTTCCTCCCCCGCGGCGACCCGGGCGCCGCGCGCCCAGTCCGTCGCCGGCATGGCGCGCTTGCCCGCGGCCCGCACCTCGCCGAGCCGCACCGGCACGGTGGCCGTGCCGGCCAGCACCCGCGACTTCTCCACCAGCAGCTCGCCCGGCTTCAGCTCGGGACCGTCCGGCACCGGGGCGACCGGGCCGAGCTTGACCCGCTCGCCGCGGAACGTCGTCCACGGCCCGGGGGCCGGCGTGCAGGCGCGGACGCGCCGGTCCACCGCGAACGCGGGGTCGGACCAGCGGACCCGGGCGTCCTCCACGGTCAGCTTCGGCGCCAGCGACACCCCGTCGGCGGGCTGCGGCTCGGCCCGGGCCGTGCCGTCGGCGATCGCGTCGAGGACGGCCACCAGCAGGCCCGCCCCGGAGTGGGCGAGCCGCTCCAGCAGGTCGCCGGAGGTGTCGGCGGGACGGATCTCGTCCGTGAGCGTGCCGTAGACCGGACCCGTGTCCAGGCCCTCCTCGAGCTGGAAGACGCTGGCGCCGGTCAGCTCGTCGCCGTGCAGCACGGCGTGCTGCACGGGCGCGGCCCCGCGCCAGGCGGGCAGCAGCGAGAAGTGCAGGTTGATCCACCCGTGTCGGGGGATCTCCAGCGCGGCCGGCGGCACCAGCGCGCCGTAGGCCACCACGGGGACGCAGTCCGGGGCCAGCTCGCGCAGCCGGTCCAGGAACTCCGGCTCGCGCGGACGGGCCGGGGTGAGCACCTCGATGCCGTGCTCGTCGGCCCAGGCGCCGACCGGGGAACGGGACAGGCCCCGGCCACGCCCGGCGGGCGCGTCCGGTCGGGTCACCACGGCGACCAGCTCGTGGCGGGAGGCCGCCACGGCGGCCAGGGCGGGCACGGCGACGGCCGGGGTGCCGGCGAAGATCACGCGCACGGGCGGCTCACCGACCCAGGCCGAAGGGGCTGCTGGAGGCGTGCGGGTTGAGCTTCACCGTCGGCGGGGCGGCCGGGTCGTACCACTCCGCCTGGCGGATCGCCTTCATCGCCTCCTTGCGCCCGGCCGGGTCCAGCCGGTCCACGAAGAGCACCCCGTCGAGGTGGTCCGTCTCGTGCTGCACGCAGCGGGCCATCAGGCCGGTGCCGACGATCTGCAGCGGGTCGCCGTAGCCGTTGAAGCCCTTGGCGATCACGTTCTGCCGACGCTTGGTGTCGAAGTAGAGACCCGGGATGGACAGGCAGCCCTCCGGGCCGTCCTGTTCCTCCTCGTCGGGAAACTCCAGCACCGGGTTGACCAGGTGGCCGAGCACGTCGTCGACGTCGAAGGTGAACACCCGCAGGCCCACGCCGAGCTGCGGCGCGGCCAGGCCGGCGCCGTTCTGCTCGCGCATCGTGTCGGTCAGGTCCGCGATGAGCTTGCGCAGCTCGACGTCGAAGTCGACCACCGGATCGGCCGGCGTGCGCAGCACCGGATCCCCGAACAGACGGATGGGCTGGACGGTCACTCGGCGTGGCTCCTTCGGCTGGACGACGTGGTGCCGTACCAGTCTACGGAGTGCCGGGAGCCGCCCCGGCCGGCGTACCGGGATGCGGCGGGGCCGGTTCCGTGTCGATGATCACCGGGAGGGCCTCGTAGCCGCGCAGGGTCAGCCGGGTCCGGTGCCGGGGCCGGCCGGCCAGCGCCAGCCCGGGCAGCCGGCGCAGCAGCAGCGGGAAGGCCACCTGCGCCTCCAGCCGGGCCAGGCCGGCGCCGAGGCAGTAGTGCGGCCCGGCGCCGAAGGAGAGCGGATGGCCCTGCGGGCGCCACGGGTCGAACCGCGCCGGCTCCGGGTAGCGCCGGGGATCCCGGTTGGCCGCGCCGAGCAGCAGCAGGACCCAGGCGCCGGCGGGCACCTCGACGCCACCGACGGTGACCGGCGCGGCGCTCACCCGGGTGGTGAGCTGCACCGGGGAGTCGTAGCGGAGCAGCTCCTCGACGTGGCCGGCGGCGAACTCCGGGTGCCTCCGCAGCGCGTCGGCCTCGCGCGGGTGTCCCAGCAGCACGACCAGGCCGTTGCCCAGCAGGTTGGTGGTCGTCTCGAAGCCGGCGACCAGCAGCACGATGAGGTTGGCCAGCAGTTCGTCGCCGGAGAGCCGTGCGCCGTCGGCGTCGTGCGCCTGCACCAGCGCGGTGGTCAGGTCGTCGGCGGGAGCGCGGCGGCGGGCCGCCACCAGCTCGGCGAAGTAGTCGCGCAGCTCGGTCGCGCCCCGGTCGGCCACGGCCAGCTCGTCCGGCGTGATCTCCGGCTCCAGGATGCCGGTGAGGTCCGCCGCCCAGCGCCGGAACAGCGGCCGGTCGGCCGCCGGCACGCCGAGCAGCGCGCAGATCACCCCGACCGGCAGCGGGTACGCGAACTCGGTCAGGAAGTCGACCGGCCCGCCGTCGGCGCCCCGCGCCGCCATCGCGTCGACCAGCTCGTCGGCCTGGGCCGTCACCACGTCCCGCATGGCGGCGATCCGGCGCGGGGTGAAGGTGCCGGCCGCGAGCCGGCGCATCCGGCTGTGGTCGGGCGGGTTGGTGCGCAGCATCGACCGGGAGATCGAGGCGATGGCGGGGCTGTCCCGCCAGCCGGGCAGGAACTGGTCGCGCAGGGCGTCGTCCAGCACCCCGAACCGGGGGTCGCGGAGCATCTCGTCGGCCTCGGCGTAGCCGGTGACCACGTAGAGTGCCGGCCCGGCCCGGACCACCGGCCCGTGGGCGCGCAGCCGCTCGTACGTCGGGTAGGGGTCGACCCGCCCCCGCGGCGACATGAGCAGGCCGAGGGCCTCGGCAGCGTCCATCGTCCATCCTCCCGCCCGGGGATCGAACGACTTCATCATGCCCCGCCCACCGCCCGCCGGCTGCCCCGCCGGTGGCCGCCGGCCCGCGCGGGTCAGGCGCCGGCGCCCGGCTCCCCGGCCAGCACCGTGCCGCCGCCGAGCAGGGCGTGCTCGGGCAGCGGCAGCTCGATCTTGTGGGCGGCCTCCCAGTCGTGGAGCAGGCCGGGCCGGACCTGGGCGGCGAAGTAGTCCACCGCGCTCATCCCGCCGACCACCGGCTCGTCCACCTCCGCGGCGAGCTGGGCCGGCACCAGACGGAAGCCGCTCTGCAGGGCGGCGCTGAGCCGGCGGTGCCCGTCGACGACGAAGAAGTACTCCCCCGTGTAGCCGATCCGCAGCGGCTCCAGCGCCGCGTCGCCGGCCGCGGCCACCTCGCCCACGAAGTCCGAGTCCCACAGGTCACGCAGGGCGGCGATGTCCTCGGTCGGGTAGACCCGGGCCGGGTCGAGCAGCAGCAGCGGCGGGGCGTCGCGCAGCACGTCCGCGCACAGCCGGCCCTCGTACGCGTCGATGATGTGCTCGATGACCTCGGCGGCCGGGGCGCGGGTGGTGTCGCAGACCAGGTCGTAGTTGCGCAGCCGCGCCTTGTCCACGCCGTAGCGGACGATGAACCGGCCCCGCTCGCTCTCGCTGCGCTCGCGCAGCTTGGCCTTGGCCTCGTCCAGCGAGGCGTAGCTCTCCGCCGGGCCGGAGGGCCGGGCGAGCACCCGCCGGGCCGCCTCGCCCGGCTCGGTGATCATGTGCACCTTGAGCGCGTCGGTGAAGAAGTGCCAGGCCAGCCGGGAGTCCATGACCAGCCGCTCGCCGGAGGCGGCGATGTCCCGCTGGAGCTGGTCGACGTAGCCGTCGACGGCCTGGTCCAGCTCGGCGTGCAGGTTGAGCTGCAGCGCGGTCATCTGCCGCTCCTGCGCCATCTGCCGGTAGAGGTCACCGACGCTGACCCGGCGCAGGCCGAGCCGCTTGGCGATCTCCACCGAGACGGTGCTCTTGCCGCTGCCGAGGTCACCATTGAAGACGATCGACTGACGAACGGTCACGACTGGTCCACCCCTGATCACCGGCTGATTGACATCATCGACATCGCGCCGAACCGACGCGCTCCCGCCACCGTCGCGCGATCCTGCGACCACCCCAGCTCGGCGCGTCTGGCGCCGCGCCGCGACCTGGAGTCGTCGTACGCCCGGGCATGACGGGCGATGCTATCACCCGCTCACCGGCCTCCCCTCGGACACGGCGTGCGACGGCGAACCGCTCGGGCGGTGGGACCGACGGCGCCGTGCGGCGGATCACGGGCGGCGCCGGCCGGCCCGGGGCGCGCACCGCCGGGCACGGGCACCGCCGCCGCACCGGTCGCCGCCGGCACGTCCGCCCACCGGCGGGCCCGCGCACCCCCGGACCGGTTCGTCGACGCTCTGGTCGTCGCCGGTCAGAAGAGGGTGAGGGGGTCCACCTGGAGGCGGACCGGGTCGGCGGCCTTGCGCGCCGCGCGCACCCCGGCCGCCGAGTGCAGCGCGCCGGCCAGGGCGGCCGCCCGGGCCCGCGGCACCCGGATGAGCATCCGCTCCCGCTCCCCGTCCGCCGGCACCGGCCCGAGCAGCTCGGCGTCGGCCGGGAGCCGGGCCTCGGCCAGCAGGTCGGCCACCGCCGCCGGCGGGCCGGTCACGCTGGCCATCCGCACCGCCGGCGGGAAGCCCAGCTCACGCCGTTCGGCCAGCTCCCGGGCGGCGAACCAGGCGGCGTCCCAGCGCAGCAGCGCCTGCACCGGGGCGAGGGCGCCGTCGGCGACCACCACCACCCGGCCGCCGGCGGCGGCGGGGCGGGCCAGCGCGGCGGCGGCCAGCCAGCGGCGCAGCGCCTCCTCCCCCGCCCGCAGGTCGGCCCGGGTGAGCAGTGCCCACGAGTCCAGCAGCAGCACCGCGCCGAAGCCGCCCTCGGCGACCGGCTCGGCGCCCGGGGTGGCGATGACCAGGCCGGCGCCGCCGGGCACGGTGGCGAGCACCTCCTCCCGGCCGGAGGTGCGCACCGGCACGCCGGGAAAGGCGCGCCCCAGCTCCTCGGCGGTGCGCCGGGCGCCGGTGACGGAGGCGCGCAGCCGCCGCCCACCGCACTCCGGGCAGGCGTACGCGGCGGCGACCCGCCCGCACCAGCGGCAGGCCGGGGTGCCCTCGGCCGAGGGCAACGCGAGCGGCCCGGCGCAGTGCGGGCACCGGGCCGGGGTCCGGCACTCGGCGCACGCCACCGACGGCAGGTAGCCGCGGCGGGGCACCTGGACCAGCACCGGCAGGTCGGCCCGGAGCGCCTCCCGGGCGGTGGTCCAGGCCAGGCTGGGCAGCCGGGCGGTGGCCGCCCCGGGGTCCCGGGCCAGTTGCGGGTCGTCGCCGGTGGGCGCGACCGCCGGCATCCGGGCCCGCAGCGTGGCCCGGTCGGCCGCCACCTCGCGGGCCCACCCGGTCTCCACCAGCAGCTGCGCCTCGGCGGTGCGAGCGAACCCACCGACCAGGGCGGCCGCGTCGCCGAGCTGGGCGCGGGTGAGCAGCACCTCCCGCGCGTGCGGGTAGGGAGCACGGGGCTCGGCGTGCAGGTCGTCGCCGTCGTCCCAGATCGCCACCAGGCCGAGCCGGGCGACCGGGGCGAACATCGCGGCCCGGGTGCCGACCACCACGGGCACGTCGCCGCGCCGGGCGGCGAGGAACGCCCGGTAGCGCCGGGCGGGCCCGAGGGCGGCGGAGAGGCAGACGTGCCGCCCCGGGCCCAGGGCGGCCTCCAGTGCGGCGTCGAGGCGGTCCAGGTCGCGGTTGTCGGCGACGACCACCACCGCGCCCCGGCCGCCGGCGACGGTCGCGGCGACCGCCTCGGCGTACCGGGCGGGCCAGTCCTCCCCGGGCAGCGCCGACCAGACCGCCCGGGGGGCCCGCCCGTCGGCCAGCGCCCGGAGCAGCGCCGGCCCGGCCGGGTACTCCCGCCAGCCGCCCGGATCGGGCACGGTGACCGGTTCCCGGGGCGTCGCCGGCGCCCCACCGGCCGGGCCGGGGACCCGGCCGTCCGGCACGGACCGACCGTCGGGCGCGGCGTCACCGTCGGGCGGGGCCGCACCGTCCGGGACGGCCACACCGTCGGGCGCGGTCCGGTCGTCGGGCGCGGCCTCGGAGCGGGCGCGGACGTCCTTCTCCACCCGGGCGTGCCGGGGCGGTACGGCGAGGCGGAGCACGTCGGCGAGGCTGCCGGCGTAGCGGTCGGCGACGGCCCGGGCCAACCGGGCGACCTCCGGGGCGAGCACAGGTTCCGGCGAGACGACCTTCTCCAGGTACGCCAGCCGGCCGGTGTGCCCGGAGTCGTCGGCCCGCTCCAGCAGCCAGCCGTCGACGAGCTGCCCCGCGAAGCGGACCTTCACCCGCGTGCCGGGGACCGCGTCGGCGTCCAGCGCGGCCGGGACGAGGTAGTCGAACGGGCGGTCCAGGTGCGCCAGGGGCACGTCGACGCAGACGCGAGCGACCGGCGACCCGTCCGCGGGTCGCCGGTCGCTGCGCCTGGTGCCGGTCAGGCTCCCGCGGCCGACTTGAGGTCGGCGGCCCGGTCGGTGCTCTCCCAGGTCAGATCCGGCAGCTCCCGGCCGAAGTGGCCGTACGCGGCGGTCTGCTGGTAGATCGGGCGGAGCAGGTTGAGGTCCCGGATGATGGCGGCCGGCCGCAGGTCGAAGACCTCGGTGACGGCCTTCTCGATCGAGGCGACCGGCACGGTCTCGGTGCCGAACGTCTCGACGAAGAGGCTGACCGGGTGGGCCTTGCCGATCGCGTAGGCGACCTGCACCTCGCAGCGCTCGGCCAGGCCGGCGGCGACCACGTTCTTGGCCACCCAGCGCGTCGCGTAGGCCGCCGAGCGGTCCACCTTCGACGGGTCCTTGCCGGAGAACGCGCCGCCGCCGTGCCGGGCGTACCCGCCGTAGGTGTCGACGATGATCTTGCGACCGGTCAGGCCGGCGTCGCCCATCGGCCCGCCGATCTCGAACCGGCCGGTCGGGTTGACCAGCAGCCGGTAGCCCTCGGTGTCCAGCTCCAGGCTCTCCAGCTCCGGGCCGATGACGTGCTCGCGCACGTCGGGGGTGAGCAGCGAGTCCAGCGAGATGTCCGCGGCGTGCTGGCTGGACACGACCACCGTGTTGAGCCGGACCGGGCGCAGCCCCTCGTACTCGATGGTGACCTGGGTCTTGCCGTCGGGGCGCAGGTAGGGGATGGTGCCGTCCTTGCGCACCTGCGCCAGCCGGCGGGCCAGCCGGTGCGCCAGCGCGATCGGCAGCGGCATCAGCTCGGGCGTCTCCGAGCAGGCGAAGCCGAACATCATGCCCTGGTCGCCGGCGCCCTGGGCGTCGAGCGCGCTCTCCGACGCCCCGGTGCGCAGCTCGAAGGCGTTGTCGACGCCCTGGGCGATGTCCTCCGACTGGGCGCCGATGGAGACGCTGACGCCGCAGGAGGCGCCGTCGAAGCCCTTCTTCGACGAGTCGTAGCCGATGTCGAGGATGGTCCGGCGGACGATGGTCGGGATGTCGGCGTACGCCTTGGTGGTCACCTCGCCGGCGATGTGCACCTGGCCGGTGGTGATCAGGGTCTCGACCGCGACCCGGCTGCGCGGATCCTCGGCGAGCAGGGCGTCGAGAATGCCGTCGCTGATCTGGTCGGCGATCTTGTCCGGGTGGCCTTCCGTGACCGATTCGGAAGTGAAGAGGCGGCGTGTCACGGCACTCCTAGTTTGTGGATAAGTCGTTCCGCGGAAGTCTAGTCATCCGGGTCCGCGCCGGGGCCCTTCGGTCATGCTCGGTTCCAGCCGTCAGGAAAGGCCGGGCAACCGCGCCGCCACGAGATCCCAGACGCCGTCGGCGAGATCCTCCTTGGACTGCTCGGGCAACCGGCTGACCGACCCGTCCGCGCCGATGACGGTCGCCGCGTTGGTGTCGGCGCCGAAGACCTTGTCGGGCCCGACCTCGTTGATGACGATGAGGTCCGCCCGCTTGCGGGCGAGCTTGGCCCGACCGTTGGCCTCGGCGTCGCCGGTCTCCGCGGCGAACACCACCAGCACCTGCTCCGGGCGACGGCGCCGGCCGAGCTCGGCGGCGATGTCCGGGTTGGTGACGAGCGCGATGGTGGGCGCCTCGCCGTCGTCCGACTTCTTGATTTTGCCAGCCGCGTAGGTCGCCGGGCGGAAATCGGCCGGAGCCGCCGCCATGACCACCGCGTCGGCCTCGGCGGCCGCCGCCAGGGTGGCCTCGCGCAACTCGGCGGTGGTGCCGACGCGGACCAGGTCGACGCCCGCGGGGTCGGGCAGCGACACGTTGGCCGAGACCAGGGTGACCCGGGCGCCACGGGCGACGGCGCAGCGGGCGAAGGCGTAGCCCTGCTTGCCGGAGGACCGGTTGCCGAGGAAGCGGACCGGGTCGAGGGGCTCGCGGGTGCCGCCGGCGGTCACCACCACGTGCCGCCCGGTCAGGTCGGCGGGGGCGGCGACGCCCCGCGCCAGGGCCCGGCGGGCGACCGCGAAGATCTCCGCCGGGTCGGGCAGCCGGCCCTTGCCGGTGTCCGCCCCGGTGAGCCGGCCGACGGCGGGCTCGATCACCCGGACGCCCCGGGAGCGCAGCGTCGCGACGTTGGCGACGGTGGCGGGGTGCTCCCACATCTCGGTGTGCATGGCCGGGGCCAGCACGACCGGGCAGCGGGCGGTGAGGAGCGTGTTGGTGAGCAGGTCGTCGGCGAGGCCGTGGGCGGCCTTGGCGAGCAGGTCGGCGGTGGCCGGCGCGACCACGACGAGGTCGGCCTGCTGGCCGAGCCGGACGTGCGGCACCTCGTGCACGTCGGACCAGACGTCGTCGGCGACCGGCTGGCCGGAGAGCGCCGCCCAGGTCGGCGCCCCGACGAAACGGAGCGCCGACGCGGTCGGCACGACCCGGACCCGGTGACCCGACTCGGTGAAGAGCCGCAGCAGCTCGCACGCCTTGTAGGCGGCGATGCCGCCGCCGACCCCGAGGACGATCCGGGGGGACATCGGGGCGGGGCGGATTACGGCTGGTCGGTCGGCTCGGCGGTGAGCAGGCCCGCGTTGATCTCGCGCATGGCGATGGAGAGCGGCTTCTCCTGCGGGGTGGTCTCGACCAGGGGGCCGACGTACTCCAGCAGGCCCTCACCGAGCTGGCTGTAGTAGGCGTTGACCTGACGCGCGCGCTTGGCGGCGAAGATGACCAGGGCGTACTTCGACGTCGTCTTCTCGAGGAGCTCGTCGATCGGCGGGTTGGTGATGCCTTCGGGGTTTGCGATGGATCCCACGAATTAACCTCTGCGTCTATCGCACCGCACAGAGCGGTGCTGGCGGTCAACCGCGTGGACGCGGTCGCGCCGGAGCCAGGAAAGAAGAACCGGACAAGCCTACCAGCTCGTCTGCGACCCGATCGGTGAGGTCGTGGGCGACGGTGTGGTCGAACGCCGCCAGGGTGCTCGTCGGGAGGACGGCGCCGGGCGGGTGCAGCAGCACCAGCCGGGCGTCGGGCAGCGCCGCCCGGACCAGCAGCGCGCCGGGAAGGTCGAGGCCGAGCAGCACCGGCTGTCCGGCGGCCAGCCGGGACCGCACCGGTTCGTCCGGCGTGCCGCGCCGGTGGGGCCCGGCCCGGCTCCACTCCAGCAGCTCCCCCGCCGCGACCATGCGGTCGAACTCCGCCGGGGTCAGGAAGAGGCGGTCCACCCCGTCCAGCTCCCCCTCACGGCGGGGGCGGGTGGTGGCCGGCACCGGGACCCACACGGACGGAGAACGCGCCCGGACGCACTCGACGACACTCTCCGTGCCCGAACCCGAAGGTCCGGTCAGGACAGTGAGCCGAGCCGCCGGGCGCGCCTCGTCATCCGTGCTCACTGCTTGTTTCTACACGCTGCCAGCCTCAGTTGGCGGCGAACTCCCCAAGCAGTGCCTTGCGCTGCTGCTCGCCGAGGCCACGCAGGCGACGGCTGTCGGCGATCTTGAGCTTCTCCATGATCTGGGTGGCCCGGATCTTGCCGATACCCGGCATCGCCTGCAGCACGGCGGAGACCTTGAGCTTGCCGACGACGTCGTCGGACTCGGCGCGCTCGAGGACGGCTCCGAGGGTGGTCTTGCCCTGCTTGAGCTGCTCCTTCAGCTCAGCACGGGCCTTGCGGATCTCCGCGGCCTTCTCCAGCGCGGCAGCGCGCTGTTCGGGGGTCAGTGACGGGAGCGGCACCAGTTCTCCTCAGGTCCCTATCGCGACGGGCGGGACGCCACGCCGCATCTGTGAAACGTGGTGTCGCTGTGAACCAAGGGGTCCATGGTTCCCAGCGCGGGGAAAACTAGCGGTCAACGACGGTTTCGGCAACGTGGACGCGCGATGATCATCGCAAAGTGACCGAGCCGTCAGTCAGTCAACGGGCAGCCAGGACGGCCCGGCAGTCGGCCAGCGCCCGCTCCGCGGCGGCCCGCAGCGCGGCCGCGTCCGGGCCGGCGTTCAGCACCTCGCGCGAGTACGAGGGGAGCACGGCGGGCAGGCTGGAGCCGAAGACGACGCGCAGATCCGCCGCGGTGGCGCCCTGCGCCCCGAGGCCCGGGGCGAGCAGCGGGCCGTTCACCCCGGACAGGTCGTGGCCGGTGTCGCCGATGGTCGCGCCGACCACCAGGCCGAAGCTGCCCAGCGGCTCCGCACCCGCGTTGAGCTGGGAAATCTCGTCGATGACGGTCTGCGCCACGGTCCGCCCGTCGGCGGTACGGGCGCGCTGGACGGCGGCGCCCTCGGGGTTGCTGGTGAGCGCCAGCACGAAGACACCGCCGCCGTGCTCCGCGGCCAGTTCGAACATCGGGGCGAGCGAGCCGACGCCGAGGTACGGACTGGCGGTCACCGCGTCGACATGGACGGGACTGGATGGGTCGAGGTACGCCGAGGCGTACGCGGCGACCGTCGAGCCGATGTCGCCACGCTTGACGTCAAGCAGAACGAGCGAACCGGCTTCGCGTAACTGTCGGATAGTTGACTCTAGGATCGCCACCCCGCGGGAGCCGAACCGTTCGAAAAAGGCCGACTGGGGCTTGACCACCGCGACCCGGTCACCGAGGGCTTCCGTGACCGTCCGGGCGAACCGGTCAAGCCCCCGGACGTCGTCGTCGAGCCTCCACCGGGCCAGCAGGCCGGGATGCGGGTCGATGCCGACGCAGAGCGGCCCGCGCTCGGTGACGGCCCGGTGCAGGCGGGTGCCGAAGCTCTCCATCCGGTTGTCTCCCTCTCCTCGCCCGGGCGACCGCCCGGGGCACGCTCGTCGGCGGGCGGCGCGCCGCCCGCGTACTCCCGCCGGACCGTTGCCGGCGGCTCAGCCCGCCCGCACCGCGGCGGCGACCCCGGCGGCGATGCGGGCCAGGTCGGCGTCGTCGGTGACGTACGGCGGCATGGTGTAGACCAGGTCGCGGAACGGGCGCAGCCAGACGCCCTCGGCGAGGGCGGCGGCGGTGGCGGCGGGCAGGTCCACCTCGCGGTCGAGCTGCACCACGCCGATCGCGCCGAGCACCCGCACGTCGACCACCCCCGGCGCGCCCCGCAGCGGCTCCAGGCCGGCCCGCAGGCCCGCCTGCACCCGCGACACCCGCCCCGCCCAGTCCCCGGCCCGCAGCAGGCCCAGGGACGCGTTGGCGACCGCGCAGGCCAGCGGGTTGCCCATGAAGGTCGGGCCGTGCGCCAGCACCCCGTCGGCCGAGATGCCCCGGGCGATCTCCGCCGTGCAGAGCGCGGCGGCCAGCGTCAGGTACCCGCCGGTGAGCGCCTTGCCCACGCACATCACGTCGGGCACCACCCCGGCGTGCTCGGCGGCGAACATCGCGCCGGTCCGGCCGAAGCCGGTGGCGATCTCGTCGAAGATCAGCAGCACCCCGTGCGCCCGGGTGACCTCGCGCAGCACCCGCAGGTACTCCGGGTGGTGGAAGCGCATCCCCCCGGCGCCCTGGACGACCGGCTCCACGATCACGGCGGCCAGCTCGTGGGCGTGCCGCTCGACCGCCTCCACGAGGGCCGCGCAGTAGGCCGGGTCGGGCGGGGTGTCGAAGCCGCCCGGCGGGACGGGGGCGAAGACCTGCCGGGGCAGCACGTCGCCCCACAGGTGGTGCATGCCGCCCTCGGGGTCGCAGACGCTCATCGGGTGGAACGTGTCGCCGTGGTAGCCGCCCCGCCAGGTGCCCAGCCGGCGGCGTTCCGGCCGGCCGGTGGCGCGTTGGTACTGCAGGCACATCTTGACGGCCACCTCGACGCTGACCGAGCCGGAGTCGGCCAGGAAGACCCGCTCCAGCCCGTCCGGGGCCAGCTCGACCAGGGTGGCCGCCAGGCGGACCGCCGGCTCGTGGGTGAGCCCGCCGAACATCACGTGGCTCATCCGGCCGAGTTGGTCGGTCACCGCCGCGTCGAGCACCGGGTGCCGGTAGCCGTGGATCGCCGCCCACCACGACGACATCCCGTCGACGACCTCCCGGCCGTCGGCCAGCCGCAGCCGTACGCCCTCGGCGCCCTCCACCACGTAGGGCGGGCTGGCCGGCGGCAGGGCCGCGTACGGGTGCCAGACGTGCCGGCGGTCGGCGGCGAGGATCTCCTCGGGGGTCACGCGTGCTCCTTCGTCATCGCTCCCGGCGGCCCCGCACCTGCGGCCCCCGTGCGGCCCGGTGTGCGGCACGAACGGGGGCGGAAGGCGCGGGATCGCCGGGACGAGGGGTTACCGGGCCTGGGGCAGCAGCGGGGCGGCGGCCGCGGCGCGGGCGACGGCCCGGGGCAGGGCCGGGCCGCGGTAGATGAAGCCGGTGTAGAGCTGGACCAGGGCGGCGCCCGCGTCGAACATCCGGGCGGCGTCGTCGGGGTCGAGGATGCCGCCGACGCCGATGATCGGCAGCCGGCCGCCGGTCTCCCGGTGCACGAAGGCGACCACCTCGCGGGCCCGGTCGGCCAGCGGCCGGCCGGACAGGCCGCCCGTCTCCTTTCCGCGCTCCCGGTCGGCCGGGGCGAGGCCGTCACGCGCCAGGGTGGTGTTGGTGGCGATCACCCCTGCCGCGCCCCGGGCCAGGCAGACCTCCAGCAGCTCGGCGATCGCCGGATCGGCGAGGTCCGGGGCGATCTTCACCAGCACCGGCTTCTCCCCCACCAGCGCGGCGAGGAGGGCGTCCAGGTGAGCCCGGTCCTGCAACGCGCGCAGGCCGGGGGTGTTCGGCGAGGAGACGTTGACCGCGAAGTAGTCGCCGTGCCCGCGCAGCGCCCGGTAGGAGGCGAGGTAGTCCGCCACCGCCTCGTCCAGCGGGGTCACCTTGGACTTGCCCAGCGAGATGCCCAGCGGCACCCCGAGCGGGCGCGGCAGCGCCGCCAGCCGCGCCGCGAGGGCCTCGGCGCCGGCGTTGTTGAAGCCCATCCGGTTGACCACGGCCTCGCTGTCGGGCAGCCGGAACAGCCGGGGCCGCAGGTTACCCGGCTGCGGGTGTGCGGTGACGGTGCCGACCTCGACGAAGCCGAAGCCCAGCGCCGGCCAGGCCGCCAGCGCCGCGCCGTCCTTGTCCATCCCGGCCGCGAGCCCCACCGGGTTGGGGAACTCGACGCCGAAGACCGTGCGCGGCGCCCGGACGGCGTACCGGGCGCGCAGTGCGGCCAGCGCCGCCGGCCGGCGGGAGAGCCCCGCCAGGCGGCGCAGCGTCCACTCGTGCGCCGCCTCCGCGTCCCCCGCCCCGATCCGGAACAGCCGCGGCCGGACCACCTTCTCGAAGATCACCGCGCGCTCCCCCGGGTCGCCGCCGGGTCGCCGGCGCCGGCCGCCCGGGCGGCCGGTCCGGTGACGCCGGCGGTCACTCGGCGGCCCGCAGGGCGGCGTGCAGCTCCTGGAGCGGGCGCACCTGCATGTCACCGCGGATGCGTGCCTCGATGCCCATCACCGCCGCCGCCGCGCCCGGCACCGTGGTGATGCACGGGATGTCCGCCGTGACGGCGGCGCTGCGGATCTCGTAGCCGTCCGAGCGGGCGCTGGCGCCCGAGCCCTGCGGGGTGTTGACGACCAGGGCGACGTCGCCGCCGAGGATCAGCGACACCGCGTCCTCGCCCGCGCCGGACTCGTAGTGCTTGCGGATCTGCTCGCAGGCGATGCCGTGCCGGCGCAGCACCTCGGCGGTGCCGGTGGTGGCGACGATCTCGAAGCCGAGGTCGGCCAGGCGCTTGATCGGGAAGATCATGCCGCGCTTGTCCCGGTTGGCGACCGAGACGAAGATCTTCCCGGCGGTCGGCAGGGAGCCGTACGCGGCCGACTGCGACTTGGCGAAGGCGTGCCCGAAGGCGGTGTCGATGCCCATCACCTCGCCGGTGGACTTCATCTCCGGCCCGAGCAGCGAGTCCACGCCCTTGCCCGTCGGGGTGCGGAACCGCTTGAACGGCAGCACCGCCTCCTTGACCGCGATGGGGGCGCCGGCCGGCAGCGAGCCGCCGTCCCCGGTGGCCGGGAGCAGCCCCTCGGCGCGCAGCTCGGCGATGGTGGCGCCGAGCGCGATCCGGGCCGCCGCCTTCGCCAGCGGCACCGCCGTGGCCTTGGAGACGAACGGGACCGTCCGGGACGCGCGGGGGTTCGCCTCCAGCACGTAGAGCACGTCGTCCTTCAGCGCGTACTGCACGTTGAGCAGGCCGCGCACGCCGATGCCGCGGGCGATCGCCTCGGTGTAGCGGCGGACCTGGGCCACGTGCGAGCCGGCCAGGGTGATCGGCGGCAGCGAGCAGGACGAGTCGCCGGAGTGGATGCCGGCCTCCTCGATGTGCTCCATGACCCCGCCGAGGTAGACCTCGCCGTCGGCGTCGCAGAGCGCGTCCACGTCGATCTCGATGGCGTCGTCGAGGAACCGGTCCACCAGCACCGGGTGGTCCGGGGAGATGTCGGTGGCCCGGCCGATGTAGTCGCGCAGCGTCGCGTCGTCGTAGACGATCTCCATGCCGCGCCCGCCCAGCACGTACGACGGGCGGACCAGCACCGGGTAGCCGATCTCGTCGGCGATCGCCTTCGCCTCGTCGTACGAGGTGGCCATGCCGTGCGCCGGGGCGCGCAGCCCGGCCCGGGCCAGCACCGCCCCGAACGCGCCCCGCTCCTCGGCCAGGTGGATCGACTCCGGGGAGGTGCCGACGACGGGCACGCCCGCGTCCTTGAGCCGCTGCGCCAGGCCCAACGGTGTCTGCCCGCCGAGCTGCACGATCACCCCGACCACGCCCGGCCCGCCGGCCGCCTTGCCGGAGGTGTCCTCGGCGTGCCAGACCTCCAGCACGTCCTCGAAGGTGAGCGGCTCGAAGTAGAGCCGGTCGGCCGTGTCGTAGTCGGTGGAGACCGTCTCCGGGTTGCAGTTGACCATCACGGTCTCGTAGCCGGTCCCCGCCGCGCCGCCCGTGGGCGCGCCGCGCAGCGCCTGGACCGCGTGTACGCAGGAGTAGTCGAACTCGATGCCCTGCCCGATCCGGTTCGGCCCGGAGCCGAGGATCAGCACCTTCGGCCGGTCCGACCCGACGACCTCCGTCTCGGAGTCGTAGGAGGAGTAGTGGTACGGCGTGGTCGCCTCGAACTCGGCGGCGCAGGTGTCCACGGTCTTGTAGACCGGGCGGATGTCCAGGCGGTGCCGCAGCGTGCGGACGCCGTCCTCGGCGGCCAGCTCCGGACGCAGCGCGGCCAGCTGCCGGTCGGACAGGCCGGCCCGCTTGGCCCGGCGCAGCAGGTCGCCGTCGAGCACCGGGGCGTCCACGATCTCCGCGCGCAGCTCGACCAGGGCGGCGATCTGGTCCAGGAACCACGGGTCGATCCCGCCGGAGGCGGCGGTCACCTCGGCGATCGAGGCGCCGAGGCGCAGCGCCCGCTCGACGGTGTAGAGCCGGCCGTCGTGCGGCATCCGCAGCGCGGCGAGGGTGTTCTCCTTCGTCGCGCCGGCCGGGTCGGGCAGCGTCCAGAAGCCGCCCGCCTTGGTCTCCAGCGAGCGCATCGCCTTGTTCAGCGCCTCGGTGAAGTTGCGCCCCAGGCTCATCGCCTCGCCGACGGACTTCATCGTGGTGGTCAGCTCCGGGTCCGCGCCGGGGAACTTCTCGAACGCGAACCGCGGGATCTTCACCACGACGTAGTCGAGGGCCGGCTCGAACGCCGCCGGGGTCTTCAGGGTGATGTCGTTGGGGATCTCGTCCAGGGTGTAGCCGATGGCCAGCTTCGCGGCGATCTTCGCGATCGGGAAGCCGGTGGCCTTGGAGGCCAGCGCCGACGACCGGGACACCCGGGGGTTCATCTCGATCACGACGATCCGGCCGTCGGCCGGGTTGACCGCGAACTGGATGTTGCAGCCGCCGGTGTCCACGCCGACCTCGCGCAGCACCGCGATGCCCAGGTCGCGCAGCCGCTGGTACTCCCGGTCGGTGAGCGTCATGGCCGGGGCGACGGTGACGCTGTCGCCGGTGTGCACGCCCATCGGGTCGAGGTTCTCGATGGAGCAGACCACCACCACGTTGTCGTGCCGGTCGCGCATGAGTTCGAGCTCGTACTCCTTCCAGCCGAGCACGCTCTCCTCGATGAGCACCTCGTGCACCGGGCTGGCGGCCAGCCCGTCGCCGGCGATGCGGGCCAGATCCTCCGGGGTGTGCGCCATGCCGGAGCCGAGGCCGCCCATCGTGAACGACGGCCGGATCACCACCGGCAGGCCCAGCTCGGCGACCGTCGCCTCGACCTCTTCCATCGAGTGGCAGACCCGCGACCGGGGCACCAGGCCCGACGGGTCGGCCAGGCCCAGGCGTACGCCGGCCTTGGCGACGATGTCCTTGAACAGCTGCCGGTCCTCGCCGCGGCGGATCGCCTCGATGTTGGCGCCGATCAGCTCGACGCCGTACTTCTCCAACACGCCGGCCTCGTGCAGGGCGACCGCTGTGTTCAGCGCGGTCTGCCCGCCGAGGGTGGGCAGCACGGCGTCGGGGCGCTCCTTGGCGATGACCAGCTCGACGAACTCCGGGGTGATCGGCTCGACGTAGGTGGCGTCGGCGAACTCCGGGTCCGTCATGATCGTCGCCGGGTTCGAGTTGACCAGGCTGACCCGGATCCCCTCGCTGCGCAGCACCCGGCAGGCCTGGGTGCCGGAGTAGTCGAACTCGCAGGCCTGCCCGATCACGATCGGCCCGGAGCCGATCACCAGGACGTGCTTGAGATCGGTCCGCTTAGGCATTCTTGCGCCCCTCGCTGTGGTTGCGACCCTCGATGAGCTCCGCGAAGCGGTCGAAGAGGTAGTCCGCGTCGTGCGGACCGGCCGCCGCCTCCGGGTGGTACTGGACGGTGAAGGCGGGCACGTCCTTGGCCCGCAGCCCCTCGACCACGTTGTCATTGAGGCAGACGTGCGACACCTGGACGCCGCCGAACTCGGTGTCGATCACCTGGTCGGGTACGACCGCGCCGGGCTCCGCGCCCGGGAACTGCACGGCGAAGCCGTGGTTGTGGCTGGTCACCTCGACCTTGCCGGTGGCCCGGTCGAGCACCGGCTGGTTGATGCCGCGGTGGCCGTAGCCCAGCTTGTAGGTGCCGAAGCCGAGCGCCCGGCCGAGGATCTGGCTGCCGAAGCAGATGCCGAACAGCGGCACCTTCCGGCGCAGCACCTCGCGGGCCAGCGCCACCGGCGCGTCGGCGGTGGCCGGGTCGCCCGGGCCGGGCGAGAGGAAGACCGCGTCCGCGCCGGTGGCGAGCAGGTCGTCGATGGTGGAGCCGGCCGGCAGCACATGGGTGGTGACGCCGCGGGTGGCCAGCCGGCGCGGCACGTTGCGCTTGATGCCCAGGTCCAGCGCGGCGACCGTGAAGCGGTGCTCGCCCTCGGCCGCCACCACGTACGGCTCGGCGGTGGTCACCTCGGCGGAGAGGTCCGCGCCGACCATCTCCGGGGACTGCCGCACCCGGGCCAGCAGCGCCCGGGGGTCCGTCTCGACGCTGGAGATGCCGACCCGCATCGCGCCGCGCTCGCGCAGGTGCCGGGTCAGCGCCCGGGTGTCCACGGCGCTGATGCCGACCACGCCCTCGGCGGTCAGCCGGTCCTCCAGCCCGCCGGTGGCCCGCCAGTTCGAGCCGATCCGGGCCGGGTCGCGGACGACGTAGCCGGCGACCCAGATCCGGCCGGACTCGTCGTCCTCGCCGTTGACGCCGGTGTTGCCGATGTGCGGGGCGGTCTGCACCACCACCTGCCGGTGGTAGGAGGGATCGGTCAGGGTCTCCTGGTAGCCGGTCATGCCGGTGTTGAAGACCGCCTCGCCGAAGGTCTCCCCGACGCTGCCGTACGCCTCGCCGTGGAACGTCCGCCCGTCCTCCAGGACGAGGATCGCGCTTCTGCGCTTGGTCACGCTGCGTCTCCTTCGATCCGGACCGCGGGGCTCCGCTCCGCTGCACTCCTCGCTCGGATCACTTGACTGCCTTTCCGTCCAGGACCGTCGGCTCGCCGCGCAGGAAGGTCGCCACGATGCGACCTGGCAGCGTCATGCGGGCGTACGGGGTGTTGCGACTGCGACTGGCCAGCTCCGCCGGCTCGATGGTGCGGCGGGCGGCCGGGTCGACCAGGGTCAGGTTGGCGGGCACGCCGGGCGCCGGGTCGAGGCCGTGCCCCTCCAGCCCGGCGATCCGGGCCGGGGCGCGCGACATCCGCTCGGCGATCAGGTCCCACTCGGGGCCGAGCACGTCGAGGGCGATGGAGAGCGCCGTCTCCAGGCCGAGCATGCCCGGCCGGGCGTACGCCCACTCGCACTCCTTGTCCTCCACGGCGTGCGGGGCGTGGTCGGTGGCGACGATGTCGATCACGCCCTCGACCAGCGCGGCCCGCAGCGCGGCGATGTCGGTCGCGGTGCGCAGCGGCGGGTTCACCTTGTAGACCGGGTCGTAGGTCTCCGCCCGCTCGTCGGTGAGCAGCAGGTGGTGCGGGGTCACCTCGGCGGTGACCCGGACGCCCCGGGCCTTGGCCTGGCGCAGCACCTCCACGCTGCCGGCGGTGGAGACGTGGCAGACGTGCAGCCGGCTGCCGACGTGCTCGGCCAGCAGCACGTCCCGGGCGATGATCGCCTCCTCGGCGACCGCCGGCCAGCCGGTCAGGCCGAGCCGGGTGGAGACCTCGCCCTCGTGCATCTGCGCGCCCTCGGTCAGCCGGGGCTCCTCGGCGTGCTGGGCGATGATCCCGTCGAACGCCTTCACGTACTCCAGGGCCCGGCGCATCAGCTTCGGGTCGGCGACGCAGTGCCCGTCGTCGGAGAAGATCCGCACCCGGGCCGCCGAGTCGGCCATCGCGCCCAACTCGGCGAGGTGCTGGCCGGCCAGGCCGACGGTGACCGCGCCGATCGGCTGCACGTCGACCAGCCCGGCCTCCCGACCGAGCCGCCAGACCTGCTCGACCACGCCGGCGGTGTCGGCGACCGGTGAGGTGTTGGCCATCGCGCAGACGGCGGTGTAGCCGCCGAGCGCCGCCGCGCGGGACCCGGACTCGACGGTCTCGGCGTCCTCCCGGCCGGGCTCGCGAAGGTGGGTGTGCAGGTCGACCAGGCCGGGCAGCGCGACCAGCCCGGTGCCGTCGATCACGGTGGCGTCCGGCGCGCCCAGCCCGTCGCCCGTCTGCGCGACGACGCCGTCGCGGAGCAGCAGGTCGGTCGGCGCGGCGCCGACGACGCTCACGTTCCTGATCAGGTACGAGGTCACCGGTTGTTCCCTCCGAGCAGCAGGTAGAGGACGGCCATCCGCACGGAGACCCCGTTGGCGACCTGTTCGACGATGGTGGAGCGGGGCGAGTCGGCGACCTCGGGCGTGATCTCCATGCCCCGGTTCATGGGGCCGGGGTGCATGACGATCGCGTGCTCGGGCAGCCGGCGCATGCGCGGGCCGTCCAGGCCGTAGCGGCGGGCGTACTCGCGGGCGGAGGGGAAGTAGGAGTCGTTCATCCGCTCGCGCTGCACCCGCAGCATCATCACCACGTCCGACTGCGCCAGCACCGCGTCGAGGTCGTAGGAGACGTCGGTGCCGGGCGCCAGCGCCTGCGCGATGTGGACGGGGATCAGCGTGGGCGGCCCGACCAGGGTCACCTTGGCGCCGAGGGTCGACAGCAGCAGCACGTTGGAGCGGGCGACCCGGCTGTGCAGCACGTCCCCGACCACCGCGACCGACAGGCCGGCCAGCCGTCCCAGCCGGGAGCGCATCGTGTACGCGTCGAGCAGCGCCTGGGTCGGATGCTCGTGGGTGCCGTCGCCGGCGTTGACCACCGAGCCGTCGACCCAGTCGGCGAGCCGGTGCGGGGCGCCGGAGGCGGGGTGCCGGACGACCACCGCGTCGGCCCCCATCGCCTGGAGGGTCAGCGCGGTGTCCTTGAGGCTCTCGCCCTTGGCCACGCTGGAGCCCTTGGCCGAAAAGTTGATCACGTCCGCGCTGAGCCGCTTCGCCGCCGCCTCGAACGAGATCCGGGTCCGGGTGGAGTCCTCGTAGAAGAGGTTGACCACGGTGCGCCCGCGCAGCGCGGGGAGCTTCTTGACCTCCCGGCCGGCGACGGTGGCCATCTCGGCGGCCGTGTCCAGGATCTGGGTGGCGGTGGCGGCGTCCAGGTCGGCGCCGGAGAGCAGGTGCCGGATCATGAGGGGGTCTCCCCGTACAGCTTGACCTCGTCGGCGCCGTCGGTCTCCGCGAGGGTGACCTTCACGCTCTCCGCGAGGGAGGTCGGGATGTTCTTGCCGACGTAGTCGGCGCGGATCGGCAGCTCGCGGTGCCCGCGGTCGACCAGGACGGCGAGTTGGACGGACGCCGGTCGCCCGACGTCGTTGAGCGCGTCGAGCGCGGCCCGCACCGTGCGGCCGGAGAAGAGCACGTCGTCGACGAGGACGACCCGCTTGCCGTCGATGCCGCCGGGCGGCACCTGGGTCGGCCCGACCGCGCGGGTGGCGTGCCGGCGCAGGTCGTCGCGGTAGAGGGTGATGTCCAGCACGCCGACCGGGACGGTCACGTCCTCGAAGGTGCTGATCCGGGCGGCGAGCCGCCTCGCGAGCGGGGCGCCCCGGGTGGGGATGCCGAGCAGGACGGTGTTCGCGGCGCCCTGGGTCTTCTCCAGGATCTGGTGGGCGATGCGGTCGACCACGCGCTGGACGTCGGCGCTGGCGAGGATCACCTTCACCGAGGGTTGCCGCGTGGGCGGCGACTGGGCAGCCGGTGGGTAGGCCACGGCGGACCTCCTTCCCCGCCTCACGGGACGGGTCGTTAAAGGACGTCGGATGCCGGCGCCGGACCGCGAGCGGCCCGGACCGGGGCTTCACGCCACGTTACCAGTGGTCACCGCGCGGACCGCCGCCGGCCACTGACCCCCTGGTCAGCCCGGCGAAACCGGACAACTTGCCCGACGGTCCCCAACGGTGAGGTCACGACCACTTGACCACGTGTCGCAATCCCCGTACCGTCACGCTCCGTAGCGATCGCTGGGAGAACCCCACAGCAGCACTGGGAGTGTCCGAATGCCCTCTGAATACGCCAAGTCGCTGGGCGCCCGCCTGCGCTCCATCCGCCAGCAGCAGGGCCTGTCCCTGCAGGGCGTGGAGGAGAAGTCGAACGGGCGGTGGAAGGCCGTGGTGGTCGGTTCGTACGAGCGCGGCGACCGCGCCGTCACCGTGTCGCGCCTGGCCGAGCTGGCCGATTTCTACCGCGTTCCCGTCTCGGAGCTGCTGCCCGACGGCAGCGGGGTGCGCCACGAGCCCACCAGCAAGATCGTCCTGGACCTGGAGCGCCTGTACGACGAGGCCTCGGAGGACCTGGCCTACGTCGCCCGCTACGCCCGGGCGATCCAGCAGCAGCGCGGCGACTACAACGGGCGCGTGCTCTCCATCCGGGCCGACGACCTGCGCGCGCTCGCGATCGTCTACGACGCCTCGCCGTCCGGCCTGATCGAGCGGCTCACCGAGCACGGTGTGCTGGTCGCCGACCCGCGGGCGTTCTTCGCCTCCTGACCCCCCGACCCCGAGAAGGGCCCGTGCCGTCCGGCACGGGCCCTTCTGTCGTTCCTGTCACACGGTCAGCCGCCGGTGACGCGCGCCACCTCAGCGGGTGGCGTACTCGGCGATGCGGCCGAGGATGCCGTTGAGGAAGCGCGGCGAGTCGTCGGTCGACATCTGCCGGGCCAGCTCGACGGCCTCGCTGATCGCCACCGCGTCGTCGATCTCGTCGACGTAGAGCAGCTCGTAGACCGCGATGCGGGCCAGGTTGCGGTCGACCGCGGGCATCCGGTCGAGCGTCCAGCCCTCGGCGTAGCTGGCGATCACCTCGTCGATCCGGTCGAGATGGGCCGCCACCCCCTCGACCAGGCTCACCGCGTATCCCAGGTGCTCGGGCCGGGGCTTCTCGATCCGCTCGATGTAGCCGGCGAGCACCTCGACCGGCGGGCGGTCCCGCAGGTCGGCCTCGAAGAGCACGTCCAGCGCCCGCTTGCGCGCCTTGCGGCGCGCCGGCATCTGCTGCTTGGGACCCTCGGCCATCAGGCGCGGCCGAGGTAACGGCCGTCGCGGGTGTCGACCTTGATCTTCTCGCCGGTGGTGATGAAGAGCGGAACCTGCACGGTCGCGCCGGTCTCGACGGTGGCCGGCTTGTTGCCGCCGGTCGACCGGTCGCCCTGCAGACCCGGCTCGGTGTAGGTGACCTCCAGCACGACGCTGGTCGGCAGCTCGATGTAGAGCGGAACGCCCTCGTGGGTGGCCACGGTCGCCTCGGCCTCGGGCAGCAGGTAGTTCGCCGCCTCACCGACGGTGCCGCCCGGGACGGTGATCTGGTCGAACGTCTCCAGGTCCATGAAGACGTAGTCCTCGCCGTCGGCGTAGAGGTACTGCATCGTGCGCTTGTCCACGGTCGCGGTCTCGACCTTGGTGCCCGCGTTGAAGGTCTTGTCGACCACCTTGCCGGACAGCACGTTCTTCAGCGTGGTACGCACGAACGCACCACCCTTACCGGGCTTGACGTGCTGGAACTCGACGACGGCCCAGAGCTCTCCGTCGAGGTTGAGTACCAGGCCGTTCTTCAGGTCGTTGGTGGTGGCCATTTCCTGCCTTGATCATCAATTGGCGGACAGACCTGGCAAGTCTACTAGTTGTGCGGAGCGCCGCTGCCCGCCGCCGCCCGCCGCTGCCCGCCGCCGCCCGCCGCTGCCCGCCGCCCGCCGCTTCCCACCGCGCCGAGGCGCCTGGCCCGCACCCGCCGGTCCCGAGCGTCGGTGGCCCGGGGAGGGGCGGGAGATCGGGGCGCCCGGAGCCGTCAGCCGCTTCGGGCGGCCAGGTGGTGCAGGGCCAGGCGGTAGCTGTCGACACCGAGCCCGCAGATCACGCCGGTCGCCACGGCGGAGACGACCGAGTGGTGCCGGAACTCCTCCCGGGCGTGGATGTTGGAGATGTGCACCTCGACCAGCGGCCCGCGCAGCATCGCGCAGGCGTCGCGGACCGCGTACGAGTAGTGCGACCAGGCGGCCGGGTTGAGCACCACGGCGGCGCCCTCGTCCGCGGCGGCGTGCAGCCAGCCCAACAGCTCGTGCTCGGCGTCGGTCTGCCGGACCGTCACGTCCAGGCCGAGCTGCCGCCCGGTCGTTTCGCAGAGCGCGACCAGGTCCGCGTAGCTGGTCGCCCCGTAGACGTCCGGCTGCCGGGTGCCGAGCCGGCCGAGGTTCGGGCCGTTGAGCACGTAGACCCTCATGCCGCCACCTCGCGGTAGGCCGCCTCCAGCAGCGCGTCCTCCGGGCCCTCCAGGATCGCCGGGCGGGCCAGCCCGTCCAGCACCACGAAGCGCAGCCGGCTGCCCCGGGCCTTCTTGTCCACCCGCATCGTGGCCAGCAGCTGCGGCCAGGCGTCGGCCGGATAGCTGGTGGGCAGGCCCAGCGCCGCCAGCACCGTGCGGTGCCGCTCGGCCGTGGCGGCGTCCAGCCGGCCGGCGAGCCGGGCCAGCTCACCCGCGTAGACCATGCCGACGGCCACCGCGTGCCCGTGCCGCCAGCGGTAGCCCTCCACCTTCTCGATGGCGTGGGCGAGGGTGTGGCCGTAGTTGAGCACCTCGCGCACGCCCGACTCGCGCAGGTCGCCGGAGACCACGTCCGCCTTGACCCGGATCGCCCGCTCGATCAGCTCCCGGGTCACCGCGCCGGTCGGGTCGGTGGCCGCCGCCGGGTCCCGCTCCACCAGGTCGAGGATCGCCGGGTCGGCGATGAACCCGCACTTGACCACCTCGGCCAGGCCGGCGGCGAGGTCGGCCGGGGGCAGGCTGTCCAGGGTCGCCAGGTCGGCGAGGACCCCGACCGGTGGGTGGAACGCGCCCACCAGGTTCTTACCGGCCGCGGTGTTGATCCCGGTCTTGCCGCCCACCGCGGCGTCGACCATGCCCAGCAGCGAGGTCGCCACCGGCACCCACCGCACGCCGCGCAGCCAGGAGGCCGCCACGAAGCCGGCCAGGTCGGTGACCGCGCCGCCACCGACCCCGACCACCGCGTCGGTACGGGTGAAGCCGGCCTCGCCCAGCCGGTCCCAGCAGGCCGCGGCGACGTCGATGTGCTTGCCCGCCTCCGCGTCCGGCACCTCGATCGGCAGCGGGGCGACGCCGGCCGCGCGCAGCCGATCGCCGGTCGCGTCGGCCAGCCCCTTGAGCGGGGGTGTGTGCAGCACCGCCACCCGGGTCGCGTCCGGCAACAGCTCGGGCAGCGCGTCGAGCAGGTCGCGTCCCACCAGCACGTCGTACGGGCGCTCGCCGCCGACCGGGATCCGGGTCACCTCGTCCATCGCCGGCAGCCTAGTCCAGCCACCCGGTCCCGGACCGGGACTGTCCACGTGGTGGCCACCCGTCGCGCCGTGGCCGCCGTCGCCGGGCGGTCGCACCGGCGGCGTCTGGTCACCCGGGCGTCCGCCCGGCCCAGCCGGCCAGCCGACGGGCGTGCTCCGCCACCGCGGCGCGCAGCGCGTCCGGGCTGAGCACCGTGAACGGCCAGCCCAGCCCGGCGAGGAGCTGGGCCATGCCGTCCAGGTTCTCCGCGCGGGCGCGCAGCAGCACCCCGCCGGAGCTCCCGGTCAGCTCGGCCACGCTCGGCGGGACCCGGCGACGGGCGCTGGCCAGGTCGGTCTCCAGCAGCACCTCGACGTCGTGGGCGTACGGCACGCCGGCCAGCGAGCGGGTCACCTGGGCCACCGGGTCGAACCCGTCGGGCACGGCGAAGGTCTCCTCCCCCGTCTCGACCCCGCCGATCCGGTCCAGCCGGAACGTGCGCACCTCCCCGCGCAGGTGGTCGTGCCCGGTGACGTACCACCGGCCGGCGTGGAAGACCAGGCCGTACGGGTCGAGCTGCCGCCGGGTGGCCGCGCCGGACCACGACTTGTAGTCGAGCCGGACCCGGCGCCGGTGCCGTGCGGCCGCCCCGAGCGTGAGCAGCGTCCCGGACGCCGGGCGGGCCTCGGCCGCCGAGCGGCGCAGCGTGAAGCCGAGGTGCTCCTGCACGGCGGCGAGCCGGTCGCCCAGCGCGGGCGGGAGCACCCGGCGGATCTTGGCCAGCGCGGTGGCGGTCGCCGGTTCCTCGGTGCCCAGCCCGAGCCGCTCGGCCGCGACCAGCCCGAGCAGCACGGCCACCGCCTCGTCGTCGGTGAGCATCAGCGGCGGCAGCTTGTAGCCGGGGCGCAGCCGGTAGCCGCCGTGGCGGCCCCGCTCGGCGGCCACGGGGATGCCCAGGTCGGCCAGGGTCGCGGCGTAGCGGCGCACCGTGCGCTCGTCGACCCCCAGGCGCCGGGCCAGCTCCGCCCCGGTCAGCCGGTGGTGGCTCTGGAGCAGTTCGAGCATCCCGAGCACCCGGGCGGCGGGATGTGACACGGGCCACTCCTAAAAACCGGGCGGAAAGCGTCCGGATTTCATCGTACGGTATCCCCGGAAGACGACAGAGGGAGATCGAAATGGCGACGTTCGTGCTGGTTCCCGGGTTCTGGCTGGGTGGTTGGGCGTGGCGGGAGGTGATCGCGGCACTGCGCGAGCAGGGCCACGAGGTCTACCCGGTGACGCTGACCGGGGTGGCCGAGCGCGCCCACCTGGCCGGCCCGGAGGTGGGCCTGGAGACGCACACCACCGACATCGTCCGGCTGATCGAGGTGGAGGACCTGACCGACGTGGTGCTGGTGGGGCACTCCGGGGGCGGCCTGCCGGTGACCCAGGCGGCGGACCGCGTCCCGGACCGGATCGCCCGGGTGGTCTACGTGGAGAGCGGGCCGATGCCGGACGGGATGTCGCAGTTCGACAGCAACCCGCCGGAGGAGCAGGAGCGGCTGCGCGCCCAGATCGGTGACGGGCACCTGCTGCCCCCGCCCGCCTGGGACCCGGCCGAGGACCCGGAGAACCTGGCCGGCCTGGATGCCGCCGCGCTCGCGCTGCTGCGGCGGCGCGCCACGCCCCATCCGCTGCGCGCCGCCACCGACCCGGTGCGCCGCACCGGCGGTCGCGCGGTGCCGACCGCGCTGGTGGCCAGCACCTTCCCCCTCGAGGTGGTCGAGGGCATGATCGCGCAGGGACACCCGTTCTTCGCCGGGCTCGCCGGCGGCCAGTTGCACGCGCTGCCCACGGGGCACTGGCCGATGCTCAGCGAGCCGAAGGGCCTGGCCGACGTCCTCGACCGCATCGCGGGGAGCTGACCGGCGCGGTCGGCCAGCCGCTCGGGGCGGCGCACGAGCTGACTGGCGACGCCCCTGCCCGCCCGGCGGGCAGGGGCGGGGTCGGCCGCGCGGCCCGCGCGGCGAGGTCGGAACGGGCCCGCGCTCAGCGCTTCAGCAGCGCGGCGACCTCGGCGGCGATGTCCTCCGGGGCCCGTCCGTCGGTGACCACCGTCGCGGTGGCCACCTCGGCGTAGAGCGGGCGGCGCTGGTCCAGCAGGTGCTTCAGCGTGGCCCGCGGGTTGATCGCCAGCAGCGGACGGCCCGCGCCCAGCCCGACCCGCTTCACGGCGTCCGGCAGTTCCACGGACAGGTGCACCACGGGATGTCCGACCAGGGCGGCGCGGTTCTCCTCGGCGAGGACCGCGCCGCCGCCGAGGGCGAGCACCCCGTCGCAGGAGGCCAGCGCCGCCGCCACCGCGGCCCGTTCGAGGGTACGGAAGTGCGCCTCGCCCTCGTCGATGAAGATCTCCGGGATCGGCTTGCCGGCCATCCGTGCGATGTCCACGTCGGTGTCGCGGAACTCGACCCCGAGCAGCCCCGCGAGCGTCTGCCCGACCGTGGTCTTGCCGGAGCCCGGCGCCCCGACCAGTACGCAGACCGGCGCCATCAGCGGCACCGCCCGCCGCCCGCGCGACCGGCCGACCCGCCGGCGCTCACCGGATCACCAGCGCGTCGAGGTAGCCGGCCAGGTTGCGGCGGATCTCGGCGACCGAGTCGCCGCCGAACTTCTCGGTGGCCGCCTCCGCCAGCACCAGCGCGACCATGGCCTCGGCGACGACCGCCGCGGCGGGCACCGCGCAGACGTCGGAGCGCTGGTTGATCGCGGTGGCCGGCTCGCCGGTGGTCACGTCCACCGTCGCGAGGGCCCGGTTCAGCGACGAGATCGGCTTCATCGCGGCCTTCACCCGCAGCGGCTCGCCGGTGGTGATGCCGCCCTCCAGCCCGCCGGCCCGGTCGGTGACCCGACGCACGCCGGTGGCGGTGGGCATGATCTCGTCGTGCGCCTCGGAGCCCCGCGAGCGCGCCTGCTGCCAGCCGTCCCCGATCTCGACGCCCTTGATCGCCTGGATCGACATCAGCGCGGTGGCGAGCCGGGCGTCGAGCTTGCGGTCCCACTGCACGTGGCTGCCCAGGCCCGGCGGCACCCCGTACGCCAGCACCTCGACCACGCCGCCCAGGGTGTCGGCGGCCTTCTTCGCGGCGTCGACCTCGGCGACCATCCGGGCGCTGGCCTCGGGGTCGAGGCAGCGCAGCGGGTCGGCGTCGATACGCGCGGCGTCGGCGGGCGTCGGGCGCAGCCCGGGCTTGACGGCCACCGGGCCCAGCTCGACCACGTGGGAGACGATCTCGATGCCGAGGGCCTGCCGGACGAGCGCCTTGGCGACCGTGCCCACGGCGACGCGGGCGGCGGTCTCCCGGGCGCTGGCCCGCTCCAGGATCGGCCGGGCGTCGGTGTGGCCGTACTTCTGCATGCCGGCCAGGTCGGCGTGGCCCGGCCGGGGCCGGGTGAGCGGCGCGTTGCGGGCCTGCCCGGCCAGTTCCTCCGGGTCGACCGGGTCGGCGGCCATCACGGTGCGCCACTTCGGCCACTCGGAGTTGCCGACCCGGATCGCGACCGGGCTGCCGAGGGTCAACCCGTGCCGGAGCCCGCCGATGATCTCGACCTCGTCCTGCTCGAACGCCATCCGGGCGCCCCGGCCGTAGCCGAGCCGGCGACGGGCCAGCTCGGCCGCGATCTCCCCGGTGGTCACCTCGATGCCGGCGGGCACGCCCTCCAGCATCGCGACGAGGGCGGGACCGTGCGATTCCCCTGCAGTCAACCAGCGCAACACAGCGGTCAGTCTGTCACGCCCGGTGGCCGCCGCCGTGCGGTGCCCGCCGCGTCCCGCCCTGCGGACGCCGCCGTCCGCCGACCGGCCGGCACGCCGGACCCGGCGAGGCGCGCCGGGGCCGGACCCTGCCGTTCGTGTCGGCGCAGGGCACCTCGTTCGCGGCGGCACGCCGGACCCGCACGCTCAGATGCCCCGGCCGCGCTTGTGCAGGGTGCGCAGCACCGCGTCGGCGCGGACCACCCGCCCGGCCACCGCGAGGGCGAGGTAGGCCCTCGGCTCGCGCGGGTTGCGCCGGATGGTGTGCCGCGCCCAGCGCATCGCGCCCCGCCGGTCGCCGGAGGCGGCCCGGGCGAAGGCGATCTGCCCGGTGACCCGGGCCTCGCCGGCCGGCTGGGTGGCGAACTCGGGGTAGCGCTCCAGCAGCCACTGCAGCGCCTCGGAGATGGTGTCCCAGCGCTGCGCGAAGTAGGACCGCTTGTGCCAGCGCACCAGCGCGTACGGGGTGCGCAGGTTGACCAGCGGCGCGCTGCGGGCGGCCCGGAGCAGGAACTCGTAGTCCTCCGCGTAGCTGCCGGGGATCTCCTCGTCGACCAGCCCGAACCCGTCGCGCAGCGCGGCGGCGCGGATCAGGAACGTCGACGGGTGCAGCTCGGTCATCCGGTCGCGCAGCAGGTCGGCCAGGGTGACCGAGTCCTTCGGCAGCACCCGGTCGACGGTGTGCCCGTCGTAGCTCACCCGGATGCCGCAGCAGACGAACTCCGCGTCGGGCGCGGCGGCGAGCGCCTCGACCTGGGCGCGCAGCTTGCCGGGCAGCCACTCGTCGTCGTCGTCGCAGAACGCGACCAGCTCTCCGGTGGCCGCCAGGATGCCCGAGTTGCGGGCGCCGGCCAGGCCGGGAGTGCGGGTGTTGCGGATGACGCGCACCGGCCGGTCCGGGCGGGACAGCTCGGCCAGCGAGTCGTCCGGCTCGGACCGGTCGTGGACGACCACCACCTCGACCGGGCCGGGGTGGTCCTGGTCGAGGACGGCCCGCACGGCGGCCCGGAGCAGCTCCGGACGGTCCCGGGTCGGCACCACCACGCTGACGCTCGGGTGCTCGCTCATCGCCGCTCTCCGTTCCGGCCCGACCGCGCCCACGGCCGCCACCTCGTCCGCTGCCGCCGCCCGGTCGACGCGGCCACCAGTTCCTCCACGATCCGTCCCACCTGCTCCACCGCGACCCGGCGCGCGTCGGAGGCCCGCTGGTCGGCCGCGACGGCGAACCGGGACGGGTCGGCCAGCCCCGCGTCAAGCGCCGCGAACAGCTCCTCCCGGGTCTCGGCCAGCGCCACCATGCCCGCCGCGCCCAGCCGGCGGGCGAAGAGCTGCTGGTGGTCGTCGACGTGCTCGCCCCGGGCCGGATCGCGGGGCACCACGATCGGCAGGCGACCGTGCCGGCGGGCCTCCAGGATGGTGGCCGGCCCCCCGTGGCAGACCACCAGGTCGGCCTCGGCCATCGCGGCCTGGAGCTGGTCGTGGCCGAGGAACGCCACCGCCCCGGGCACGCCGGGCGCCGGGGTGTGCCCGTGCTGGAGGGTCAGGCCGACCTCGTCGGCGACGCCTTGATGCCACTGCCCCAGCCAGCCGACCAGCCGGGCGAACGGGTGCTTGTCGGTGCCGACGGCGACCAGCAGGCGGGCCCGGTCGGCCTCGCCGGGGTCGCGGGGCCGGGGCACCCGGTTGGCCTGCGACGGCCGGGGACGGCCGGAGGCGACCGGGTGCGCGGGGGCGGTTCCGGTGCTCTCGGCGGTCACAGCAGGGTCCCCACGACCGTGGCCTCCGGGTACTGGCGGCGCTGCTCCTCCCACTGCACGAGCATCGCGGACAGGAACGGGCGGCAGAGTCGGGCGGTCAGGGTCGGGGTGTCGATGCGGTCGTACACCTCGATGTAGACGGTGGGGATGCGCCGCAGCCGGGCCAGCACCACGAACGGTACGGCGACCCCCGCGCCGGTGGTCACCACAGCGGCGACCTCCCGCGACCGCAGCACCCGCCAGGCGAGGACGGCGTTGCGCAGCAGGTTCGGCACGTTGCGGGTGGTCGGGTGGTGCGCCGGGACCAGTTCCTCGCCGGCGAGCAGCGACACCGCCTCGGGCGTGTCGAAGGTGACCCAGCAGCGGCGCCAGCGTTCGTACCACGGCCGCAGGGCGAGCAGTTGGGCCAGGTGGCCGCCGCTGGAGCCCACCAGGAGCAGGACCCCGGGCCCGCCGGCATCCTCGATCGTCGTTGCCACGCGACTCCCCCACACGTTCGCTTGGAGTTCCGGTCGCCGCCACGCGACAGCAGATCACAGTCCATCGGCCGGTGAAATAGGACGACCGGGCGACAGTCGATCTCCACGGGTGGCGGAGCAGGTGCGCCGCGCCGCCCGCCAGCCATCGACGGTCGTCACGACCTGGAGTTTTGCCGTCACCGTCCGCAGCGGACGGCCGCGTGCCGTCCCGCCGGATCGGGTGGATCAGCCGCTATGTCGTTTCTCGACGACGTCCAACAGGGCGGGATGCAGCGCGGCGTTCCAGCCCGCGCCGGCCGCGGCGAGCCGCCACGTGCGCAGCCACATCTCCAGCAGGTAGCCGTCGGCCACCAGCCGCCGCGCCGGCGGATCGAGCCCCAGCCCGGCGCCGTGCCGGTCGAGGTGGGCGTCGACGGCCCGGGCCGCCGCGGCGGCCAGCTCGCCCCGCAGCACCAGGGCGCGCTGGAACGCGTCGTGCGCCAGGTCGAAGCCGAGCGGCACGTCCGGCCCGCTGTGCTCCCAGTCCCAGGCGACCAGCCGACCGGCGTGCACGCCGAGGTTCCACGGCACCCAGTCGCCGTGCCAGTGCCCGAACTCGACGGTCGTGTCGCCGTGGCGACGGGCCAGCGCGGCCACGGCGGCGACGGCCCGGGCCCCGTCGGGCGTGGCGGCGGCGGCTCGCTCGGCCTGGGCGGCGAGCCGGGCCAGGAAGGCCGAACCGGCCAGCGGTCGCGGCGGCGCCGGCGCGCGGCCCCGGCGGGCCACCGCGAGCAGCGCCGCCAGTCGCGGCGCGTCGTCGGCGGGCACTCCCCGTACGGCCGGCGGCAGCGGCTCGACCAGGGCGATCACCTGCCCGGCGGCGGTCACCTCGGCCAGCAGCCGGGGCGCCGCCGGGTGGTCGGGGGTGCCGGTGACCGCGGGCAGGTCGCGCAGGGCCGCCGCCTCGGTGGTCACCAGGGCTCGGGTGGCGTCGTTCCAGCCGATCTTGGCGTAGCCGAGGGGCCGGCCGGCCGGGTCGAACAGTTGCAGGGTGGGCTTGTGGTTCGGGTCCGGCGGGCGCACCCCGCAGGCGGCGTACACCGACGGCCCGCCCAGCGCGCCGGCCAGCCGCCGCGCCAGCAGCACCTCGTCGGCGGCGAGCCCGTCGGGCAGCGACACGGTGAGCCGCGGGAACGGGGCCAGGTCGACGGCGCCGACCCGGGCGAGCGCGCCGAGCCCGGCCCGCACCGCCCGGACCCTGGGCGGGCGCAGCGCGTTGTACGCCAGCAGCGAGGCGGCCGTGGCCCGGGGCGCGCCGAGCGGCAGCAGGAACCGGGCCCGGCCGACCGACGGGACGACCGCGTAGCGGGCGACGGCGCGGTGGCCGGGCGGCGGGGGGCCACCCACGGTCAGGGCGATCCGCTCGTCGCCGAACACCGCCCGGGTGACCCAGCCCAACCCGTCCGTACGCGACCGGGGATCGGCCGGCGCCGCGACCCGCGCCGTCACGCGGCCCGGTCCGGCCAGTCGAGGTCCAGCCCCAGCCGCTGCCGCAACGCGTCGTTGTACGGGCGGTAGTACTCGGTCAGCTCGGCGCGCACGGCCGGCTCCAGCGGCGCCGAGCGGCGGTCGTTGTAGACCTTGAAGTCGGGCAGGTCGTGCGGGGGGAGGCCGAGGAAGTCCAGCGTCCGACGGTAGGTGGACCGGGCGTCGCGGTAGAGGTCCTCGCTGGGCAGGAAGAGGATCTGCTCCCGGTCGAACCGCTCCAGCCACGGCTCCAGGTGCTCCAGGTAGCGGCCCCGGGCGCGGTAGGTGTACCAGTCGTAGGGCTCGCTGAAGTACTCCGGCTCCGCGATCAGCCGTTCCCGCTCCCCGGCCGTGCGCTCGTCCTCGGCGGCGAGCGCGGCGGCGAAGTCGAGCGGCTCGATGCCGTGCGTGCGCCGCTCCTTCCAGTGCGAGTACGCCCGCTCCACCGGGTCACGCAGCAGCACGATCAGCCGCACCGACGGCATGAGCGCGGCGACCCGCTGCGCGGCGAGGGGGTGGAACATGTACAGCGGCGCCGCCTCGCCGGCCCGGACCGGCCCGCCGTGCCGCCTCTCCAGCGCCTCGCGCTGCCCCTGGGTCGGGAAGTGCGACCGGTACCACGCCTCGCCGCGCCGCCAGTGCTCCTCGAAGTAGTGCGCGGACTTGGTGTTCCACGCCGGGAAGAGCCGGGGCACCAGCGGGTGCTGGATGAGGTAGTTCCACAGCGACGTCGTGCCGCCCCGCTTGGTGCCGATGATGAGGAAGTCCGGCAGCGGCCGCCGGTCGCTGGTGCGCACCCCGTAGTCGACGAGGGACTCCTTCACCCGGTTCGTCACCTGGGTCGGGACGAGCTGCTTCACCCGGTCACGGATGGACGGCACGACGGCCTCACCTGCCCTTCGACTCCGCCGGGGCGGGCCCGGCGGCGGCCGGGGCCACCTCCCGCCGCCCACGGATCTGCACCATGGTCACCCGGATGCCGTGCCGCACCCGGGGCAACGTCAACAAGCCGACGCAGCCGGCGGTCAGCACGCCCACCGCCACCACCAGCCCGCCGATCCCCCGCCCGCCGGCCAGCACCCCGACCGCCGCCGCGACCCCGACCCCGACGACGGTGGCCGCACCGGCCCGCAGCATCGCCGCGTCGACCAGCGGCTGGCCGACCACGACGCGGGCGCAGCCGGCCGCGGTGAGGTTCTCGGTGGCGATGCCGAACGCCCACGCCAGGGCCGCCCCGGTCGCGCCGTGTTGCGGGATCAGCCACAGGCCGAGGGAGACCGTGACCAGCAGCCCGGCCAGCGTGGCGGCCAGGTGCAGGCCGCTGCGGCCACCCATGAGCAGCAGGCTCTGCACGTTGCCGACCCCGGTGTTGACCAGCATGGCCAGCGCGAGCACGGTCATCGCGGTGGCGCCGGCGGTGAACTCCGGCCCGAAGAGCTGGAGGAAGGCCGGGCCGAAGACGGCGAGCAGCAGGTAGACCGGCCAGGACAGCACCAGCCCCCAGGTGGTCAGCTGCCGGTGCACGGCGGCCGCCGCGCCCCGTTCGCCCCGCCCGAGCAGCCGCGACAGCTGCGGCGACACCGCCACCCGCAGCCCCTGCATGGCCAGTTGGCCGGCGAGGACGTAGCGGCCGACGGCGCCGAAGACGCCCGCGTCGGCCGGCCCGGCCAACACCGAGGTGAGCAGCACGCCCACCCACATGTTGCCGGCGTCGATCGCCGCGGAGGCGGCCCGGGGCAGGGCGAAGCGCCAGAAGGCCGACCAGTCGGCCCGTTCCGGCCGCAGCGCCGCGCCCCGGCCGACGCCGAGCGGGCCCACGACCAGCGTCAGGCAGGCGAGCAGGGCGAGCGCCGCCGGGACCAGCCAGCCGGTCATGCCGGCGAGCAGACCCCCGCCGGTGAGCACGGCCGCGCCGACCAGCGCCGGCCGCGCCACCGGCAGCAGGAAGAACTGCACCCCGACGTACGCCCGGATGGGTCGTACGCAGCGCAGCGCCGCGAGCAGCAGCGTCATCGCCACCACCACCGGCACCGCGGCGAAGCTGGCCGTCAGCAGGGCCGCGCCGCCGGCGCCGGAGTCGTCGAGCAGGCGCGGGGCGAGCGCGTCCGCGGCGAGCGCCCCGGCCACGGCGACGACGACCGCGGCCAGCAGCGGCGGCAGCAGGGCCACCGGCAGCACCCGGGCGGCGTCGCCCCCGGCTCCGCGGCGGCGGCGGGGCAGCGCCCACATCAGACCGGTCTCGGCGCCGAGGGTGCAGACCGCGGTGGCGACGGTGACCACCCCGATCGCGGCGAAGAACGCGCCGGAGCCGACCGTGCCGTAGCCGCGGGTGATGACGACCGCGAGCAGGAACCCGAAGAGGCCGCTGGTGGCCGCGCCGATCAGCCCGGCGACCCCGCTGCGGGCGCTGCGCCGGGTCTCGGCCGCGTCGTCGACCGGTCCGTCGCCGTCCCCGGCCGGGTCGGCGACGCCGGTCGGGGGTCGGGTGGCGGCGGTCATGCCGGCGCCGCTTCCGCGGCGACCGGGCGGGGGCGGCGGAAGCGGACCGCCGTCTCCCGCTCGGTGAGCGCCATCGAGAAGGCGACCGCGAAGAAGGCGACCGCGAGGTTCTGGTTCGCCATGCCGTAGAAGGGGATCTGCACCAGGCAGATCACCGGCACGACCGACAGCCACTGCCCGGCGGCCGAGGTGGCCCGGGCGCAGATCAGCGCGGCGGCGAGAAACCAGGCGAGGAAGCACAGCAGGGCGGGGACGCCGTGGCTGAACAGCACCATCCACAGCTGCCCCTGGGTGCCGATGGGCGCCTGGGCCGTGACCGTGTCCACGTTGACGGGCGCGCCGTAGCCGAGCCAGGGCGACTCCTTCACCCGGCGGATCACCTCGACGTAGAGGGAGAGCCGGTCGGTGTTCGTGTCGCTGGCCTCGACGCGGTTGCCGATCAGCTCGGCGATCGGGATGAACAGGGTGGCGATTCCGCCGATGACCACCACGCCGACGATCGACGCGGCCACCCGGACGTTGCCGCGCAGGGCGGCCCGGACGCCGAGCACCGCGAGCCCGGCGCCGATGCTGAGGAACATCGCCCGGTTCAGCGTGAGGAAGGCCGGAACCAGCGACAGCGGCAGCGACGCCAGCAGCGCCCAGCGCAGCGCGCCGCGCCGGCGCAGCATGGTGAAGGCCACCACGCAGGGCAGGGTCATCGCGTACGCGCTGCCGTAGTTGTTCGTGTACGCGAACGGCGCGGCCGGCCGGTAGATCGGGTTGAGCGACCGCTCGCTGTACTCGGCGGTGCTCAGGTGGACCATGTCGTGGATGAACGGGGTGCGGGCCACCCCGCCCGGCAGCAGCACCTCCACCGGGGTGGTCAGCGCGAACCGGGGCGCCAGTACGCCCAGCCAGCCCAGCGCGACCAGCGCGAACCAGAACGCGCAGAGCGGCACGAGGACCGCGACCAGATCGGCGCGTTCGCGGGCGACCGCGTAGACGTAGACGCCGACCACGAGCGCGGTGAGGTAGAAGGCGAGCCGCAAAGCGAAGGTCAGCACCGAGGCCGGCGACTGGAGCTGGGTGGCGCTGACCACCACGACGGCCAGGAACAGCAGCCAGATCCCGGCGGCCGGGGGCAGCGGCACCCGCCCCCGGATGACCAGCAGCGCGAACAGCAGCGCGCCGAGCAACGGCCAGCCGAGGTAGAACGCTCCGGTCAGCCACCACACGGGCACCAGGCCGAACATCGCGGCCAGCGGCCAGAGCGGCAGCCGGGGCGGTGTCGGCGGCCGTGGCAGCGGGGCGGCGGCGTTCGGGCGCCCGGCGGGCTCGCTCGTGGCCGGCGCGCGGGTGACGGGCACGCTCAACCCCGGCCGCTGCGGGTCAGCACGAAGCCGAGCGGGGTGACCCCGGCGGCGCGCAGCCGCTCCACGAGCCGGCGCAGGTCGTTCTGCCGGGTGCGGTCGCGCTCGACCACCACGACGGCGGTGCCCTGCCGGGCGACGGCGACGCCGCGCTCGTCGGACTCGGCCGGCGGGGCGTTGAACAGCACGAGGCTGTGGTCCGCGCCCTGCCGCCAGGTGCCGAAGCGGACGCTGCCCACGCCCACCGTCACCGGGTCCGCGCCCGTCACCCGGCCCTTGTCGCCGGTCGCCACGTTGGAGACCCGGGGCAGGGTGAGTGTGGCGTCCGGGTCGGTGGACGGGCGCGCGCCGGGCGGGTGCGGCGACGGTCGGCGGGCCGCCGGCTGCGGCGGGCCGCCGACCGCCTCGTCCGCCGAGCCGGCCGGGCGGGGCTTCGGGACGGCCGGGCGGGACGGGTCGGCCGCGGCGGGCAGCCGCTCCCGGTCGGCGAGCACCGTGCCGCGCAGCCGCTCGGCGCGACCGCTGTCGTCGGCGACGAAGACCTCCCGACCGACAGCCGCCAGGGCGACGGCCAGCCCGGCGGTGATGGCGGTCGGGTCCTCCTCGCGGGCGGTGAGCAGCGACACCCGGGCGGGTTGGCGCACCCGCTCGGCGATGGCCATCGCCACGTACCGGATGTCGGCGTCGACCGCCTCCTTGCGGCCGCGCCACCCGCGGCTGCGGACCGTGCCGAGCAGCGGCAGGCCGGTGGCGTCGCGGCCGTCGTCGACCGACCGGATCCGCCGGTCGACGGACTCCCAGGCGTACGCCAGCACCACGCCGAGCAGCGCCCCGCCGAGCAGGCCGGCGAGCAGGTAGAGCGGGCCGTTCCCGGCGGAGGAAGCCAGGGCCCGCTCGGCGGTCTGGGTGACCCAACCGGGGTTGACGTCCACCGCGGCGATCTCGGTGCGCGCGGCGTTGAGCTGGGTGAGCTGGTTGTTGATGCCGGCGAGCTCGGTCACCGCGGCGTCGACGGCGCCCTCCCGGGCGTTGTTGACGCGCTTCTGCAGGGCGGCCTGCTGCGCGGCGACCTTGCTGATGCTCTCGTCGTACGAGCGCAGCATCTCCTCCCGCTGCTTCTCGTACATCGCCCGGCGCACCTCCAGGTAGGCCCGGGCGGCCAGGTTGACGCCCTCGACCGCCTGCTCGGCGGTGGGCGCCTGGTAGACGAAGCGCAGGATCTGCCCGCCGGTGGGCACCTCCACCTCCAGGGCGTCGCGCACCTCGCGCGGATCCAGCCCGCCCGCCTGCGCCAGCCGCTGCACCACCTCGGTGCCGGTGGCGATGCCGCTCTCCACGTTCATGTTCACGGCCCGGTCGGCATTGGCCCCGCTGGGCGTGAACGCGTCTGTGACCACGGGGCGGACCGCCACGACGGCGCTGGCGGTCACCGCGGCGGGGACGAGGAACACGTAGCCGAGGGCGGCGAGCAGGCCGACGGCGGCGACGGCCGCCACCAGCCGGATGCGGTGCAGGGGGACGCGGAGCAGGTCGGTCAGCGTGACGGTGCGGCCCGCCCCGCCACCGTTGGCGGGAACGTCGGTGGACCAGGAGTGGGGAGGAACGTCAGTCATGGAACTTCTTCACCGTCTGTTGTGGATTTCCGGCGACCACGACCCGTGGCGGCACGTCCGTGCGGACCACCGTGGCGGCGCCCACGACACTGTCCCGGCCGATCCGCACGCCCTTCATCACCAGGGCGTGGGCGCCGATCCACACGTTGTCCTCGATCGTGATCGGGGCGCGGGTGGCGGGGACGGGCGGGTCGTGCCGCTGCTCGGGCGGCAGGTTGTGGAAGTCGTTGTCCAGCAGCTCGCAGTCCGAGAGCAGGCACCGGTCGCCGATCGTGACCGACGTCCAGGTGCCGATCCAGGTGGCGTTCAGCAGGCAGTCGGCGCCGACCCGCACCTCGCCGGGACCGGCGAAGCGGACCAGCTTGTTGAGCCGGGTGCGGTCGCCGATGCTCACCCGTACGCCCCGGCGCAGCCGGATCCGGCCGCGGATCTCCACGTCCCGGCCCAGCGTCAGCCCGGGGTAGCGCAGCCGGTACCAGCCGCGCTTGACCGCGAAGACGGCCCGCACCGCGAGGCCCCGGCGGATGCCACCCGCGCCGACCAACGACCCCTCCCTACGTCGGCGGGCCGGCGACGGCTGATCCGTCGCCGGCCCAACGTGAACAATCTACCGATGTCCGTTACGAACGGTTGACCGTCACTGCACGGAGAAGAACGTCGACGGGGTGGACCAGGTCACACCGGCCGCCGCCGGGGCGACGACCGTCGCCGCCGCCCCGTCGACCGCCGGGGCGGCCGTCGGGTCGAACGGGACGCTGCGCAGCGCCCCGTCGGTGGCGCCGTAGACGATCTTCCCGGCGACCCAGGCCATGCCGCGCACGGTCGACCAGGCGACCCCGGTGGTGGGCAGGGTGAACTCGGTGGCGCCGAGGTAGTTGCCGTCGATCTCGAAGTAGCGGTAGTAGAGGCCGCTGGCGCCCGTCCGGGTGTAGTAGAGGCGACCGTCGAGGTAGAACGCGCCGGTCATCGCGGCCGGGTTGAACCAGTCGTTGTAGCCGGACGCCTCCCACGGCGCGCCGATCGCGCCGCCGTTGAACATCGAGATGTCGATCCGGCTGCCGGTGGGGGTGCCGGCGACCGTGTGCGACCAGTAGATCCGGTCGGCCACCCGCCAGGTCGCGCCGGCCGCGGTGTAGTTGGGCTGGCTGACGGTGGTGGGGGCGCCGGTGCCGGTGCCGTCGAACGGCACCCTGGCCAGCTGGCCGGGGCCGGTGCCGACGTAGAGGTTGCCGGCGCTCGCGGTCGGCGCGTTCTTCGGGGTGATGGTGCGCCCGCCGGTCAGCGGGAACATCCCGAGCCGGCCGTGGTACTCGTTGCCCATCCCGTCGGAGTTGTGGCCGAAGTAGAGGCCGTCGCTGCCGCGCCAGAGCACCGGCACCGACGAGCCCCAGTTGCTGGTGCCGGCCGGCATGGACGCGCTGCCGCTGCGGCGCGGGTTCCAGTTGACCGGCATGCCGGTGGCCGGCGTGACCGCGGCGATGCCGAGCCGGTCGATCGCGCCGGCGCCGGCCTGGTCGCTGGCGTTCGGGTTGTTCAGCCAGCGGAAGTGCCCGCCGAGGTAGATGACGTTGTCGGCGACCTCGACGGAGGTGATGGTGTCGTTGCCGGTGTAGTCGACCCAGGTGCCAAGCTGCCCGGCGCCCCGGGCCGCGGTCTCGAACCGCACCAGCGCGTCGCAGTACGCGGCCGGCCAGCCGGCGCCGCCGTTGGTGCCGACGACGAACCAGCTGCCGTCGCCGCCGAACTTGACGTCCTGCACGTAGTGCACGAAGGTCGCCGGCGCCGCGCACGGCGGGACGAACTTCTCGGTGCTCCAGTTCAGCACGGTCGGCGTGCCCGACAGGTCGACCAGCGCCATCTGGTTGCGCGGCAGGTCGTTGACGTACAGGAAGTTGCCGCCGACGGCCAGGGTGCCGCCGTCCGGCGAGACGTCGATGGTCCACACGTACGAGGTGGTGCTGTGGCGTCCGACGGTGGCGTTGACGTTGAAGGTCGGGTCGATCGCGCCCGTGGTGGCGTTGAGCCGGCCCAGGCCGGCGTGCGCCGCGCCGTTGAGCCAGTTGAACGCGCCGGCCACGTAGAGCCAGTTGCCGTGCAGCGCCACGTCCCGGACGGTGCCGCCGTCGGAGCGGCCGACCCAGCTGTCGACGATCGCGCCGGTGGTCGGGTTCAGCGCCACCAGGTTCTTGCGGGAGACGCCGTTGACGGTCTTGAAGGCGCCGCCCACGATCAGCGTGCCGCCCGGCCCGGCGACCAGGGTGTTGACGGCCCCGTCGAGCACCGGCAGGAAGGTGGTGGAGATCGTCCCGGTGGCCCGGTCGTACGCGAAGAGGTAGCGCTGGGTGGTCCACGCCGCGCTGGCGGTCTGCCGGATCTGGGTGAAGCTGCCGCCGACGTACACCGTGGAGCCGACCTGCGCGAAGGCGCGGGTCTCGCCGTCCCTGGCGTGGGGTGTGGCGTCGGCCGGGTTCGCCGAAACCAGGGTCGCCGGTTCGGGAGCCGGCACCACGGCGGCGGAGGTCCCGGTGGGGACGGCCAGCACGGCGGCGAGGGTCACCAGCGTGACCACCGCCGCCCGGGTGCGGAATCCGGCGAATCGCCGAGAGAGCGGGATTTCGGGCACGCTACGCCTCCAACGTGGAAGAGAACCCGCGTAGCGTGCCCTGCCGACCCCGGATGGCGATATCCGCCGATTGGGCGGTCACCGCATCGGCATGACGACAGCGCGCGTGACGAGTCGGATGTCCGACTCATCGCGACAGCGGCGAGTCACCATACGGTCACATTTAGTCAGCGACCGCCCCCGGTGGGCTGCCGCAGGTAGCTGTCGCGCCCGGCGCGGGCGAACCCGGCCACGGCCGACGCGTCGTGGTTCATCGTCATGTCGCAGGTGCTCGACTTGCGGGTCATCCCGGCCGAGTTGAAGTAGATCGCGGCCTTGATCTTCGGGTGCGCCTTCAGCGCCGCCGGGAACTCCTCGAACCACCGCCGCTTGGCGTCCGGATCGGCCGCGTCGAAGTTGGTGCCGAACTCGGCGAGCATCCGCGGCTTGCCGACGCCGAGGCGGTGCTCGTCCAGCCACCGGTAGAAGCCGCCGATGGTGGTGGCCGGGCTCTTCCACACCCTGCTGCCGTTGCAGACGTGGAAGTTGTACGGGTCGTAGCCCACCCAGTCGACGTACCGGTCACCCGGATAGAGGTCGGCGTACCGGTCGTAGTGGCCGGACCAGCCCATCATCGTCCACACCCAGACGGCGTTGTGGGCGCCCGCCGCGGCGAACCGGTCGTGCACGTGCCGCCAGGCGCGGACGAAGTCGGCGTCGCTGCCCTTCGCCGGCTCGTCCTCCGGCTCGTGGTCGAAGCCCATGAAGACCGGCACGCCGGTGTCCCGGATCCGGCCCGCGACCGCGTCGATGGTCGCGTCGTACCGGCCGCTGTAGACGTCCTGCCAGGTGAGCACGGTGCCGGAGGAGAAGATCCGCGACTCCCAGGCGAAGAACATCAGCCGGCCCTCGCGCATCTGCTGCCGCTGATAGGAGTCCGGGAACGCGCCGTTGCTGCCGGCGTTGGAGAAGTCGTGGTAGCGGTGCACGACGTCGAACTTCCGCCCGACCTGCGCCTCCACCTCGGCAACCGCGGCGCCGTGGTTCCACCCGTCGTCGGCCCCGGCCGGGGAGTACATCCCCCACCAGGCGCCGCAGGAGGGCACGAGCCTGCTCGACACCTCGCCGCACCGCCCCGTGCCGCCCGTCGTGCTCGCGGACGGGCTCGGCGTCGGCCGGGTCGGGCTGGCGCTGGGAGTCGGCCGCGGCGCGGGCGTCGGCGCCACCGTCCGGCTCGGCGAGGGCGCGGCGCTGGTCACCGCCGGCGTGGGCGGGGTGCCGACGTCGTAGCGGATCTCCAGGCGCGGACGCAGGTCGGGGTTGCGGTGCTCCGTCGACGCCCAGTAGATCCGCGTCTCCGGGCCGGCCTGCGCCAGCGAGACCGTCCAGGTGCCGTTCCCCCTGACCAGGGCCGACACGTCCCACTCGTTGAACCCCGCCGTCACCCCGGAGACGGTGTCCAGGGTCGGGCCCGCCGCTGCCGGCGCCGGGCGCGCCGCGCCGGCGTCGACCGTGGACGCGTGCGCGGTCACCGTGGCGGGGAACCCCTGCCAGGCGTGCACCCGCAGCGTGGCCCGGACGTTGACGGCGGAGGCCGGCAGCGTGGTCACGGCGAACCGGACGACCGCCTCCCGGGCCCCGCGCGGGTTGCCGTCGCAGCGGGCCGGGCAAGTGGCGAGCGTGGTCTTGGCGCCGTTGTCGCCGTCCTGCGGCACCGTCGTCGCCGTGGTGTCCGCCGCCGCCCCGATCGACAGGTCGTCGGCGGCCAGCAGCGGCATCGTGGTGGCCACGATGCCGGCGACGACGGTGGTGCCGACCACGCCGAGCACCACGGCCTTGCGCCGTGGGCCCCGGCGCCGGGTGAGGCGGTGCAGTCCGTGCCTGCTCAAGGAACACTCCCTGTGTCTGGGACGGTAACGGTCAGCAGCGTATCCACGGCTGTGACGCGACGTGCGCAGGACAGCCGGACGTAAGCGCGTCTTAACCGTCGCCTAAGGATGCCCTGGACGACCACAGGGGACACTCCCGTCCCGCGAGGACGGTCAGGCGGCGCGCGCGGCGGCCAGCGCGGCGGCCATCGCGGCCCGGGGCGCGGTGACGCCCGTGAAGTGCTCGAACTGGCCCACCGCCTGGGCCAGGAGCAGGTCGAGCCCGGAGACGATCCGGCAGCCGGCGGCCTGGGCCGAGGCGGCCAGCGGCGTCGGCCACGGGTCGTAGAGCGCGTCGAAGAGCACCGTCTCCGCCCGCCAGGTGACCGCGTCGGCGAGCGGGTCGGCGACCCCCTTCGGCACGGTGGAGACCACCACGTCGGCGCGGCACCGGTCGGCCGCGTCGGCCCAGGGCGCGCCGACCATCTGCACGCCGACCGCGCGCGCCACCGGGCGCAACTCCTCGACCGCCTCCGGGCGGCGGGCCACCACGGTCACGGCGCGGGCGGCCAGCCGTCCGGCCGCCGCCACCGCCGCCCGGGCGGTGCCGCCCGCGCCGAGCACCGTCACGGTCGCGCCGGGGCGCACCCCGGCGTCGGTGAGCACCTCGACCATGCCGACGACATCCGTGTTGTCGGCGTACCAGGAGCCGTCCGGTCGGCGTACCAGCGTGTTGGCGGCACCGACGGCGGCGGCGACCGGCGAGACCTCGGCGGCCACCGCGAGCGCCGCCTCCTTGCCGGGCATCGTCACCGACAATCCGGCCCACTCCGGGCCCAGGCCGGCGACCACGTCCGGCAGCTCCGCCGCCGCGCACTCGATCCGGGTGTACGACCACCCGGTCAGCCCCGCCGCCGCGTAGCCGGCGTGGTGGATCACCGGGGAGAGGGAGTGCGCGATCGGCTTGCCGAGCACCCCCGCCCGCCGTGTCGCCGCCATCAGATGATCCCGGCCTCCTTGGCCTTGGCCATGTTCTTCTCGTGCTCCGCGAAGGTCTCGGCGAAGGCCGAGTGCCCCGCCTTGTCGATCGCCACGAAGAAGAGCCACTTGCCGGGCGGCGGATCCATCGCGCCCTCCATGGCCTGCTTGCCCGGGTTGTTGATCGGCGTGGGCACGAGGCCGCGCAGCTTGCGGTTGTACGGGTTCTTCGGGTCGTCGAGCTCGGCGGTGGTCATGTCGCCGGAGCGCTTGGTCGGCTTACCGATCGACTCCAGGTAGTAGTTGACCGTCACGTCCATCTCGAGGCAGTTGCACGGGAACTCGCCGAACACCCGGTTGTAGGCGACCCGGGCCACCTTACCCAGGTCGTCCTTGTTGCCCGCCTCCGCCTGCGCCAGCGAGGCGACGATCAGTGCCTCGTAGGGGCTGATGCCGCCGCGCTCCTTCTGCACCCGGTCGGCGAACTTCATCTCGCCGGTCACGCTGAGGAAGTTCTCCACCATCAGCTTGAGGATGGTCTCGGCGGTCGCCTTCGGCGGGATCTCGTAGGTGTCCGGGTAGAGGAAGCCCTCGATCGACGGCTTGACCTTCTTGCCGTCGGTGCGCTTGAACCACCAGTCCGGCACGCCGAGCGCGATCGGGTCCTTCGCCGCCGTCTCGAACTCCTTGACCGGGATCTTGGTCTCCGCGGAGAGCAACTTGTAGACGTTCTTCGCCGTCCGGCCCTCCGGGATGGTCACCCCGTTGACGATCTTGTTCTTCAGGTCGAGCATCGCGGCGACCGCGCTCTCGCCGCTCATCTGCTTGCGCAGCTTGTAGGTGCCCGGCTGGATGTTCTTGCTGCGCGAGTTCGCCTCGGCGGCCTCGACGAACGCCTTGGCGCTCTTGACCACGCCGGCGGCGACCAGCGCGTCGGCCATGTCGGCGATCAGCGCACCCTGCTTGATCTCGACCGTCACCTCACCGGTGCCGCTGCCGTCGTAGTCGGGGGTGACGAAGTAGTTCTGGACCCGGTCGAAGCCGTAGAAGGCCCCGCCCCCGATCCCGCCCAGCAGGACCAGGGCGAGCAGCAGGGCCAGGACGGTCCTGCCCCGGCCACCGCCGGAGCCACCGTTGCGCTTACGCATCGCGCTGCGCCGGTGCTTGCCCTTCTCCCCCCGCTCCTGCTCGTCGAACCCGAGGTCCAGATCGTCGATCATCGCGTCCGCCTCCGCTGCGCGTCCAGCCAGCTCTGCAGAATCTCCACCGCGGCAGCCTGGTCGACCACCGCCCGTTGCCGTTTCCCCCGGACACCACGCTCGGCAAGCCTACGAGACGCCACGACCGTGGACATCCTCTCGTCGGTGAGCGCCACCGGAACGGGCGCTATTACATCGGCCAGTCGGTCAGCGTACGCCTTCACGTGGACGGCCGCCGGACCGTGCTTGCCGGCGAGATTGACCGGAAGCCCGACGACGACCTCGACCGCCTCGTGCTCGGCCACCAGCGCGGCGAGCTCGGCGATGTCGCTCGGCACCGCGTCCGGGCCGGCCGTGAGGTCGCGGGCGAGGGTGACCAGCGGGGTGGCCAGCACGCCGTGCGGATCGGAGCGGGACACCCCGACCCGGACCTGCCCGACGTCCACCCCGAGCCGGACACCGCGGGACAACTCGCTCACGGTCGGTTACTCCCCCCGAAACGGCGAACCAGGGCGGACCACCCGGGTCCGCCCTGGTCGCTGCGGTCTCGCCTCACGCCTCGGCGATCGCCTTCTCGACCGTGAGGAGCAGGTTCGGCGCCTCGGCCGCCGGCAGGCCACCGCCCTGGGCCAGGTCGGGGCTGCCGCCGCCGCGCCCGGAGAAGGCCGCCTTCACCAGGTCGGCGGCGGACAGGCCCCGGCCACGGGCGGCCGGGTTCACCGCGACCACCAGCGACGCCTTGCCTCCTGCCCGGGCCGCCACCGCGACGACCGCCGGCCGGGCCGGGTCGATCTTGCCCCGGATCTCCTGGGCCAGCGTCCGCACGTCGTTACCGGCCGCGCCCTCCGGCGCCTCGGTGCCCACGTACGCCACGCCCCGCACGTCCTTCGCCTGCGCGGCGAGCGCCGCCGCGCCGCCGAGCACCAGCTGGGCCCGGAGCTTCTCCAGCTCCTTCTCGGCGTCGCGCAGCTGCGTCACGGTCTGCTCGACCCGGTCGGCGACCTGGTCGTTGGGCACCCGGTACAGCTCCGCGAGGCGGGACACCAGCAGGTGCTCCCGGGCCAGGAAGTTGAATGCGTCCATGCCGACCAACGCCTCGACCCGGCGGACGCCGGAACCGATCGACGACTCGGAGAGGATCTTGACCAGGCCGAGCTGGCCGGAGCGGGCGACGTGGGTGCCGCCGCACAGCTCCCGGGCGTAGTCGCCCACCTCGACGACCCGCACCTCCTCGCCGTACTTCTCGCCGAACAGCGCCATCGCGCCGATGCGCCGCGCCTCCTCCAGGGAGGTGATGAACGCGTGCACCTCCAGGTCGGCGAGGAGCACCTCGTTGACCTGCTGCTCCACGTCGCGCAGCACGCTCGGCGCCACCCCGGTCGGGGTGTTGAAGTCGAACCGCAGCCGACCCGGGGCGTTCAGCGACCCGGCCTGGGTCGCGGACTCGCCGAGGAAGTTGCGCATGGTCTGGTGCACCAGGTGGGTCGCGGTGTGCGACCGGGAGATGGCCCGCCGGCGGGTGGTGTCGATCTCCGCGTAGCCGGTCTCCCCCGCCCGCACCTCGCCCCGGACCACCCGGGCGCGGTGCACGATCAGGCCGGGCACCGGCTGCTGCACGTCGAGCACCTCGACCTGGCCGCCGCCGACCGTGATCATGCCCAGGTCGGGCTGCTGCCCGCCGCCCTCGGCGTAGAACGGGGTGGCGTCGAGCACCAGCTCGACCGTGTCGCCCTCGACCGCCGCCTGGCGGGGGCCGTCGACGCCGAGCACCGCCCGGACCGTCGACTCCCGGGACACCTCGCTGTAGCCGGTGAAACGCACCGGGCCGCCCGAGTCGAGCACCGACCGGTACGCCGACAGGTCGGTGTGCCCGGTCTTGCGCGCCTGCGCGTCGGCCTTGGCGCGGGCCCGCTGGTCGGCCATCAGCCGGCGGAAGCCCTCCGCGTCGACCGCCAGCCCCTGCTCGGCCGCGATCTCCAGGGTCAGGTCGATCGGGAAGCCGTACGTGTCGTGCAGCTGGAACGCCTTCTCGCCCGACAGGCTGGACTTCCCCGCCGTCCGGGTCTCGGCGATCGCCGTGTCCAGGATCGTCGTACCGGCGCGCAGGGTGGACAGGAACGCGTCCTCCTCCGCGTACGCGTAGTCCGCGATCCGGTCGAAGTCGGCGGCCAGCTCCGGGTACGACGGGGACATGCAGTCCCGGGCCACCGGCAGCAGCTCGGGCAGCGCCCGCTCCTGCCAGCCGAGCAGCCGCACGGCCCGGATCGCCCGGCGCATGATGCGCCGCAGCACGTAGCCGCGTCCCTCGTTGCTCGGGGTGACCCCGTCGCCGATCAGCATCAGCGCCGTACGCACGTGGTCGGCGATCACCCGCAGCCGGACGTCGTCCGGGTGCGACTCGCTGGCGACGTGGCCGGAGTGGGCGCCGTAGCGCTTGCCGGTCAGCTCGGCGGCCTTGTCGAGGATCGGCCGGACCTCGTCGATCTCGTAGAGGTTGTCGACGCCCTGGAGGATGGAGGCCATCCGCTCCAGGCCCATGCCGGTGTCGATGTTCTTCGCCGGCAGGTCCCCGAGGATCGGGTAGTCCTCCTTGCCGGTGCCCGGGCCCCGCTCGAACTGCATGAAGACGAGGTTCCAGAACTCCATGTAGCGGTCCTCGTCGACCGCCGGGCCGCCCTCGCGGCCGTACTCCGGGCCGCGGTCGTAGAACAGCTCGGAGCACGGGCCGCACGGGCCGGGGATGCCCATCGACCAGAAGTTGTCCGCCTTGCCCCGGCGCACGATCCGCTGGGCGGGCACGCCGACGGAGCGCCAGATGTCGAACGCCTCGTCGTCGTCGAGGTAGACGGTGGGCCAGATCCGCTCCGGGTCCAGGCCGAAACCGCCCTGCTCCTGCGACTTGGTGACCAGGTCCCAGGCGAGCGGGATCGCCCCGTCCTTGAAGTAGTCACCGAAGGAGAAGTTGCCGTTCATCTGGAAGAACGTGCCGTGCCGGCTGGTCTTGCCGACCTCGTCGATGTCCGGCGTACGGATGCACTTCTGCACGCTGACCGCCCGCCGGTACGACGGGGTCTGCTGCCCAAGGAAGTAGGGGACGAACTGCACCATGCCGGCGTTGACGAACAGCAGGTTCGGGTCGCTGATGGCGGGCAGCGGAGCGGACGGCACCACGGCGTGGCCGTTCGCCTCGAAATGGGCGAGGTACCGCCGCTTGATCTCCGCCGTCTTCATCGCTGGTGTTCCTCCGGAAAGATCTCTCGGTCGCCGACGCGCGGGTCCTCCCGCAACTCGGCGAACTGGTCGTCGAACGCCTCACCCTGGGCGAACGCCTCGTGGATCTCCTGCTCGCGCTCGGCCATCGCGATGCGGACGTCCTCCACGAAGCTACGCAGCGACTCCGCCAGCCCGCCAGCGGATTCGGACAACGTGCTGGCGATGCCGGCGGGGGTGTACGCCTGCGCGGTGCGGGTCGCCTTGCGGACCACGACCACGCCGACGGCCAGCCCGATGCCGAGCCAGAACAACCGCCTCATTCTCGTGCTCCTCCTGGTCGTGGCCGTCAGCGGTTGCCGCGCTTGGCGGCCCGCCGCTGCTGCTTGATGGTGTCGCGCACCTCGCGCTCGGTCTCGGCGTGCCGGCGGGCGGCGGCGGCCTTGCGGACGCCGTAGCCGAAGGCGGCCACCTTGACCAGCGGGTTCGCGGCGGCGGCGGAGACGACGGTGGCCAGGTTCGCGACGTTGGCGGTGACGTTCTGCGCGTGGCTGGTCATGGTGTCGACCTTGGCGAGCTGCAGGTTCACCCCGTCCAGGGAGGTCTGCACCTGCTCCAGGGCGGTGTTCACGTTCTTGACCGTGGTGTTGACGTCGCCCAGCAGCGGCGCGGTGCGGTCGTTGAGGTCGTTGATCATTCGGGTGGTGGCGTCCACGGTGTGCCGCAGCCGTAGGATGGGCAGCGTCAGGATCAACACCAGCATCGCGAACGCGATCGCCGCGATCAGCGCCGCGACCTCTCCAAAGTCCACGCCTGTCCTCCTCAAGCAGGGTCCCGGGGACCGGACGTCCCCGGAACGCGCGACCGTCTTGCCCACACCGCCGCTCGGCGACCCGCGGGGGTCAGCGGGAGCTGGCGGATCCGCCAGCCCCAGACCCTACCGTCCGTGATGGAAACCGGCTCAGGACGGTGAGGGTGTCAGTTCGCCGAGCGGATCCTCGCTGAGCGTCGGGAAGGGGTCCTCTCCGGTCAGCGACGGGTCGGTGCTCGGCTGTGGCCGGGTCCGCTCGTCGTCGATCGCGTTGCGGACCTTCACCGAGACCAACGATCCGGCGCACTGCTCCGCAGCGGTCGAGGGGTCGGGCGACGGCACCACGGCCGGCTCCCCGTCCACCGGCGGCGGCACGCAGGTCCGCTCGCGGACCCAGAGGTCGAGGGTCAGCTCGTCGCGACGCCAGCAGGTGTAGCTGCCCTTCTCCTGCTGCTCGGGACAGCGGGTCACCCGCCACGGCCGCCAGCCGTCCTCGGTCAGCGCCCGCTCGTAGACCTGCGCGGTCTCCTCCGGTGAGCGCTCGGAGGTGATGGTGCGCTCGCGCAGCCGACAGTCGAGCAGGCACCACCTGCTGCCGCTGACGTCGTCGACCGTCTTCACCGCCGCCCAACCCGGCACGTTCAGCTCGTCGAGGGTGTCGAAGACCGGGTCGCGGCTGAGCGTGCGGATGCCGAAGAAGAGCGGAATCGCCCCGAGGAGCACCACGCTGACCAGGGCCAGGACGCCCATCCGCAGCCGCCGCCGCTCGCGCATCTGCCGCCGCAGCTCCGACCGGGCGCCGCGCAGCCCACCGGGGGCGGACGCGTCGTCGTCGGGCGACTCCGACTCCGCGGCCCGCCGCAGCGC
>NZ_JBPQTP010000018.1:0-76756 GCF_051386395.1 Micromonospora sp. URMC 106 | reverse complement strand
GGCGGCGGCAACCCGACCACCCCGCCGCCCACCGGCGGCTGTGCCGCGACCTACCGGGTGACCGGCTCCTGGCAGGGCGGCTTCCAGGGCGAACTGGTGGTGCGGAACGCCGGCAGCTCGGCGATCGCCGGCTGGACGGTGGGCTGGACCTTCCCCGACGGCCAGAAGATCACCCAGCTCTGGGGCGGCACCCACACCCAGACCGGGGCGGCCGTCTCCGTCCGCGACGCCGGCTGGAACGGCGCCCTCGGCGCCGGCGCCAGCACCACCGTCGGCTTCCTCGGGAGCTGGACCGGCACCAACGGTGCACCGGCGACGGTCACCTGCACCAGCCGCTGACCCCGGCGCGGACTCCGGTCCGCCGGGGCGGCCTGAGGGGTCCAGCGCCCCGGCGGACCGGGCCCTAGGCTCGGTGGCCTCAGCCGAGGGAAAGGGATTCGCCCGTGAGTTCGATCAGGAGGGCCTACCTGACCGCCGCGCGTTCGGCGCTCGACCTGCTCGCCGACCCGGCCGTGGCGGCCCGGTGGGACGAGCCGAGCGCGTTGCCGGAGTTCGGCGTCGGTGGCCTGGCCGGCCACCTCGCCAGCCAACTGTTCCAGGTCGCCACGGTGCTCGCCGAGCCGGTACCCGCCGGCGAGCCGGTCGGGCTGCTCGACCACTACGCGCCGGCGAGGTGGATCGGGACCAAGCCGGACGACGAGGTGAACGTCGGCATCCGCCGGGCCGGCGAGGCCGTCGCGGCGGACGGGCCGGCGGCGCTGGTCGACCGGGCCACCGCCACGCTGGGCGAACTGGCCGCGGCGCTGTCGGCGCAGCCGGCCGACCGGGTGGTGCACCTGGCCAGGGGGCCCTGGTCGCTGACCCTGGACGACTACCTCACCACCCGGCTGATGGAGATCGCGGTGCACTCCGACGACCTCGCGGTCAGCGTCGGCGTACCGACCCCGGAGCTGCCCGCGGAGGTGCTCGACCCGGTGCTCTCCCTGCTGGCCCGCCTCGCCGTACGCCGGCACGGCCAGCCGGCGGTGCTGCGCGCGCTGACCCGGGCCGAGCGGGCGCCGGCCGACGTCACCGCCTTCTGACCCCTCGACGCACGATCCGTTCGATCCGCGGCAGGCCGGGCTGCCCGTTGAACCGGGCGCCCCCGTCGGCCGCACCGAGCGCGACACCGGCTCGGCATCGGACACGGCGAGCCCCGGCCGACCGGGTGGTCGACCGGGGCCGGTGGAGTGTCCGTCCCGCGGGCGGTCAGCCGTCGAGGCCGACGGGGGAGTTGGGGCGGTCCACGTCGACGAACTCGATGTCGTCCATCGCCCGGTCGCCGCGGCTGCCGGCGGCCCGCGCGGCGGTGCCGGCGGCCCAGCCGATCGCCGCGCCGACCAGCGCGGCGCCGACCAGCAGCGTCCAGGGCAGCGCGGGCCGGCGACCGGCGAGCGCGTCGAAGGCCAGGGTGGCCCGGCGGCGGGCCTCGTCCGCCGCGGAGCCCATCAGGTCGCCGGCCTCGTCGGCGAAGCCGGAACCGCCCCGGCGGGCCGACCGGGCGGTGTCGCGGACGCTGTCGCCGGCGGAGCTGACCGCCGAGACCAGGTGCTGCCACGCCTGGTCCGCGATCCGCTCGGGCTTGCTGCGGCGGTCCAGCAGGTTGGTTCCGAACATGGTGGTTACCTCCTCGGGGTGCCGAAGCCGACGGCCACTTCGGACTTCGACGTCGCACCGGCGGTCACGGTTCGCTCGTCCCGCCTGTGCCCGGTCGGGCGGCTCCGCAAACCCCGGCGGGAACCGGCCGGCCGTGCGGCCGGGCCGGGTGCGGGAGCGCCGGTGTGGGCGTGACCACCCGGCGCCGGGCCCCGAAGGGCGTCAGTGGAGCGTGACCACCGCGGTCGCGCCGCCGGCGAAGTCGTCATCGTCGTCATCGTCGTCGCCGCCGCCGAAGCCGCAGGCCAGCACGAGGGCCAGCAGCGCGCCGACACCGGCCAGCGCGGCAAGTCTTCTGATCATCGATCTTCCTTCCGTCGAGGTCCCCGCTCTCCGAGCCGATGCTAGGCAGGGCGGGCAACCCGCGGGGCGGAAGCGGTGCAGGCCACGCCCGGGAGGTCGGGTGCCGGGCGCTGCCGGCGGGGGACCGCTACCCTGGGTCGGCGACGCGTCGGCGGCAGCTGATCGTTGGGTGAATAAGAAGTAAAAGTCCGGATAAGGGCGACTTGGTGCGCCCTCGTCCGCGAATTGCTCATCCCGAGGGGTGGCGACCGAGGCCGTTGGAGGAATACTCTCGGTCGCGGCCCGCGTACTGATGAGGCGCCCGTCGGACGGGCGAGTGGAGGTGCTCGCGTGAGCCTGTCGATCGTGAAGTCGGTTCTGCCCGGTGGTGTCATCGAGATCGCCCCCCGGGGCGAGATCGACGTCGACACCGCGTACGAGGTGCGCGAGGCGATCGCCGAGGTGCTGACCAAGGGGCGCCCCAGCCGGATCGAGCTCAACATGAGGCTTGTCACCTTCATCGACTCGGTCGGCATCAGCGCGATGGTCGCCGGCTTCCAGACCGCCGAGGTGAGCGGGGTCAAGCTCGTCGTCACCGAGCCGAGCCGGTTCGTGCACCGGCAGCTCTGGGTGACCGGCCTGCTCGGCCTCTTCGGCGCCCCCGAGCCCTACTACGCCGGCGCGCCCACCCCCGAGGTGCTCCCCGGCGCCTGACCGGCCGACCGGCGGCCTCAGTCGCCGCCGAGCCCCGACAGGTCGACGTCTGCCGCCTCCGTGACCGCGCGGATCGCCGTCACGGAGGCGTACCCGTCGGCCAGCAGGGCCAGGTCGGTGCCCGGCTGCACCGCCTGCCCGGGCTCCTCCAGGGACGTGCGCACGAAGCCGTGCCCCGACTCCGCCACCGTCATCTGCACCTGGCCGAAGCTGGCCAGCGTGCCCCGGCGCACCCCCCGCAGCCGGCCGTGCGGCAGGTCCGGCGCGTTGACGTTGAGCACGCTCTCCACCGGCCCAGCGGTGAGCCGGGGCAGGAGGTCCAGGGCGACCCGGGCGGCGGTCGACCAGTGCCGCTCGGAGTCGCGTACCCGGGCGGCGGCGGCCACCGCGGCGCCCCCGCTGGCGGCCGTCGCCTCCCCGGCCGAGAGCACGTCGAGGGAGACGGCCATCGCCCGGCAGCCGTTCGCGGCGGCGGTGAAGGCGGCGCCCACGGTGCCGGAGTGCAGCACGGCGCGGCCGGCGTTCGCGCCCCGGTTGATGCCGGAGAGCACCACGGCCGGCGGCGGCCCGAACGCGCCGTGCACCGCGATCAGCGCGATGAAGCCGGGTGAGCCGCCCACCCCGAACGCCGGCACCCCCGGCAGCTCCGGCAGCGGGTGCTCGCGGACCACCACGTGCCCGTTCTGCTCCACGGCGGTCATCGCGGCGCTGGTGCCGCTCGCCTCCTCCAGCGGGGCGGCCACGACCACGTCGAGGCCCCGGTCCGCCGCCGCCCGGGCCAGCGCCTGGATGCCCGGCGCGGCGATCCCGTCGTCGTTGGTGACCAGCACGCGCAGCGTCATCGCTCGGCCGCCCGGCCGGCCAGCTCGTCGGGGGTGGTCCGCTCCTGCGGCCGGCTGCCGGCCGGCACGAGACGCACCCGGTCGACCAGGCCGGTGATCGAGTCGAGCCGGCCGGTGCCGAGGCCGTGCCGCGTCACGTTGAGCGCCCCCGCGGCCGCCCCGGTCCGGATCGCGGTGCGTACGTCACCGCCCCGGGCGACCACGGCGGCCACCCCGGCGGTCATCGAGTCGCCCGCGCCGCGCGGGTCGGCGGCCTGCAACCGGGGCATCTCCACCTCGAACACCTCGCCGTCGACCAGGGCCAGGGCCGGCTTGTCGGCCCGGCTCACCACGACGTTCTCGGCGCCGCCGGCGTGCAGGTCGTACATCGCCCGGGTGAGCTGCTCCTCGTCCTCGCCCTCGGCCCGGCCGTCGGCGATGAGCTCCTCGTGGCTGACCTTGAGGAAGAAGACCCCGCTCTCCAGCACCGCGGTGAGGTGCTCGCCGGCCAGGTCGACCACCACCCGACTGCCGTTGGCGCCGAGGTCGGCGGCGAAGCGCCGGTAGAGGTCGGCCGGCACCAGCGCGGGCTCGTTCGGCCCGCTCAGCACGCTGACCGGGGCGCGCAGCCCCTCGCCGAGCGCCAGGTTGTAGAGCTCGTCCAGCTCGTGCCGGCTGAGCGGCTGGCCGGGCACGTCCACGATCTCCCGCCGGGACCCCTCGCGGCGGTCGTGCACGTATCCGCCGCTGCCGGAGTCCCGCAGCACCACCTTGAGGTCGACCCCCTCGCTGACCAGCAGCGGCTCCAGGACCTGGCCGATCTCGCCGCCGAGCGCGGCGCACAGCACCACGTCGACGCCGAGCGACATCACCATCCGGGCCTGCCAGACGCCCTGGCCGCCGGGGTGCAGATGCAGTTCCGGGGCGTCGCTGGGCTGGTCGACGGTCACCGTCAGCCGGGGCGTGGGCGCGAAGACCATCACGTGCCCGCTCATCCGTCGTACCCGTTCATGCTCCCGCCTCCGTCGACGCTCGGTGAACCGTCAACAGCCGACGGTAGTCGGGTCGGCGGGTGGGTGGCCGGCATCCGCGCCGGTACGGGCGCGCCGTTGCCACCGCGCCGCGCGTGCGCGACGATCGGTCGACGGCGACGTGGGGAGACAGCGTGCTCAGGCGGGATTCCTTCAGCTACACCGTCCAGGCGCGCTGCTCCCTGGCCGAGGCCGCCGGGTTGCTCGCGGACCCGGCCCGGCAGGAGGACCTGCACCCGCTGATCGTCCGGGTCCGCCGGGTGGTGCCGCCCCGGCCCGGCGCGCGGGCCAGTTACCTCATCACCGACCGGTTGGCCGCCGGGCCGCTGCGTCTGCCGATCACCTACCAGGCCGATGTCCTGGTGGCCGGACCGGAAGAGATCGTCACCGTGGCGCGGCAGCGGCCGGCCACCACCGTGCGCAACCGGACCCGGCTGCGGGCCGAGCCGGACGGCGTCGTCCGGATCGAGGTCGAGATCACCCTCGCCGCGCCCGCGCCGCTCTTCGGCTACGCCTTCCGTCAGGCGCGCGCGGCCCACCTGGGGCTGGCCGCCCGGCTGGGCGCCGTGCTGGACCGCACCTCCGGGCCGCCGGCCGGCTGAGCGCGGACGCCGACGACGCCCCGACAGGCCCGCCGGGGCCGACGGGCGTACACGTGGCACGGCCCCGGCGACCCGACGGGCGGGTCACCGGGGCCGGGGCGTCAGTAGACCGACAGGTGCACGTGGTTGGTGTGGTCGCTGGACGGATCGCCGTTGGCGCCGCTGTACGACTTCCACCCGCTGCTGGGCAGCCAGATCTGCCTGTACCAGATCACGTAGAGCACGGCCAGCCGGTCGGCGTTCCTGACGAAGTACGCCGCCAGGTTGTTGCCGTACGTCCGGTCGCCGCCGGTGGCGTCGCCGCCGAACCCGCCCTTCTGCGCCGCGAAGTCGCAGGCCCGCCCCTTCGGGTGCTCGCCGGAGCCGCCGGGGCGGTAGCAGGAGACGTAGCGGGTGAAGCCGGCCGCCTTGGCCTGGTTGAGCGCGTGCAGGGTGCGCGGGGTGATGCAGCCGTTGGCGGGGGTGGGGTCGTTGACGCTGCACGACTCGGACGGCCAGGAGCCGTCGGAGTTGCGCGGCGCCGGCTTCGCCGTCGCGGTCGAGGTGCCGCGTGGCGCGCTGCCCGCGGACTGTTGCTTCCGGTTGGCCACGGTCAGCGCCCGCTCGGCCTGCTCCTTGCGCTTGGCCATCAGCGTGACCTGCTTGCGCTGTTCCCGGATCTCGCCGTCCAGGGCGAGCTTGGTGCGGGTGGCCGCGTCGCGGGTCTCCTGAAGCTCGCGCAGGGCCCGGTCCTCGTTGGCGGCCACCGCGTCGAGGGCGGCGGCCCGGTCCATGAAGCCGTCCGGTGAGCTGCTGTTGAGCAGCGCGGACGCGACGCCGAGCCGGCCGCTGCGGTAGGCCACCCCGGCGATCTCGCCGACCTTGTCCGCCCGCTCGGCCAGCTGGGTCTCGGTCGTCTTGAGCTGCGCGGCGAGCTGCTGCTGCCGCCGGACCGACGTGTCGAGGGCCCGCTTGGCGTCGAGGTAGCCCTTGCTGGCGGCCTCCAGTTGGGCCCGCAGGGCGGGCGTGCCGCCCTCCTCGTCCTGCCCGGGCGCCGCGGCGAGCAGCCCGGCGCGGGGAGTGGCCGCCGCCGGGGCGGCGGTGACCGGCGCGACCGCGGTGCCGAGGGCGAGCGTCGCGGTGATCAGGGCCGCCATCCGGGCGGCGCGTCGTCGTACAGGTGCCATCACTGGCATACACGTGTCCTTCCGTCAGCCGCCGACCGGGTTAGCTGACGGGTTCGGGACGGAAGATCCCTACCGCTGACGCGGATGCACCCCACGAACATGGTTCCCCGGTTCGCCCCGCCGGGCGATTAGGCGGCGGCCATCGCCGGCACCGGTGGGTGCCGCCTGGCGAAGGCCGGAACCGAGCCTACCGGTGCCGGTGTGACTGGTGCAGCGGGAGTGACTGCGGGTGACTGTCCGCTTACCGTCAAATCCGACATAAGCCGACAATACTCGCCCAGATTTAAGGTTGTGCTCATTACCACTCAACCGACCCACAGGTCCCGGGGGACGCTCCGGGCTCGATCTGGAGCGTGGCGTGCTCGATCCGGAAGTCCTCGTGCAGCGCCGACCGGGCCGCGCTGAGCACCGCGCCGACCTCCGCGCCCGGTGCCATCGTCAGGTGCGCCGAGGCCACCTCCATGCCGGAGGTCAGCGTCCAGACGTGCAGGTCGTGCACCTCGGCGACGCCCGGCACGGCGGCCAGCCTGTCGTGCACCTTGGTGACCTCGAGGTGCTCCGGCGCGGCCTGCACCAGGATGCGCAGCGCGGCGCGCCCGAGCCGCCAGGTGCGGGGCAGGATGAACAGCCCGATCGCCACCGCGACCAGCGGATCGGCCCACCACCAGTCGGTGACGGCGATCAGCAGCGCCGCGCCGATCACGCCGAGTGAGCCCAGCAGGTCACCCAGCACCTCCAGGTAGGCGCCCTGCAGGTTGATGCTCTCCTTGGCCCCGGAGCGCAGCAGGGCGAAGGCGCCCACGTTGGCGAGCAGGCCGAGCAGGGCCACCACGAGCATCGGGCCGGCGAGCACCTCCGGCGGGTCGCCGAACCGGCGTACCGCCTCGACGACCACGTAGACCGCGACGCCGGAGAGCAGCACGGCGTTCGCGAGGGCGGCCAGCACCTCCAGCCGGTAGAGGCCGAAGGTGCGCTGCGGGTCCGCCCCGGCCCGCCGGGTGGCGGTGATCGCGGCGAGCGCCATGCCGATGCCGAGCACGTCGGTGAACATGTGCCCCGCGTCGCTGAGCAGGGCCAGCGAGCCGGTGCGGAAGGCGGTCACCGCCTCCACCACCATCAGGGCGCCGAGCAGCGCGAACGCGGCCCAGAGCCGGCCCCGGTGGCGGTGCGCGGCGTTCGCGACCGACCCGTGGTGGTGGTCATGACCTGCGCCCACGCGCCCACCCTCCGTCACCCGTTCGGATCCGCGTCCAAACTATGCTCACATCGCAATATATGCAAGTGGCCGCCGGGCGGGCCGGCGGCTCAGCCGACCGGGTCGACGGTGGTCAGCCGCTGGGTGGCCCGGGAGAGCGCGACGTAGAGCGTGCGTACGCCCGAGCCCGGGTCCGCCCGGATCTCGCCCGGGGCGACCAGGACCACCCCGTCGTACTCCATGCCCTTGGCCTCCAGGCTGGTCACCACCTGCAGGCGCGGCGCGGCCAGCCCGCCCAGCCACCCGGCCACCTCGTCCCGGCGGGGCACCGGGGTGATGACGCCGACGGTGCCCTCCACCTCGGCGAGCAGGGCCGTGGCCGCCTCCACCACGGCGGTCTCCAGCTCCGCCGCCGGCACCACCAGCTCGACCGGGTCGACGCCGGTGGAGCGCACCGCCGTGGGCAGCGGGAGGTCGGGGTGGAGCCGGCGGATCTCGGCCGCCGCGACCGCGAAGATCTCCGCCGAGTTGCGGTAGTTCGTGGTGAGGGTGAAGTGGTGCCGCTTGCGCCGGCCCAGCGCCTGGTCCCGGGCCCGGGACAGCTCGTCCGGGTCCCCGGTCCAGGCCGTCTGCGCCGGGTCGCCCACCACCGTCCACGAGGCCAGCCGCCCGCGCCGGCCGATCATGCGCCACTGCATCGGCGAGACGTCCTGCGACTCGTCGACCACCACGTGCGCGTACTCCCGGTAGTCCTCCGGACGCTGGCGGGCCGCCTCGCGGGCGGCGCGCTGCCGGTCGGCGAACGTGCTCAGCTCGCGCACCCCGCCGGCCAGCTGGTACGGGTCCCGCTTCGGCCGGGCCGGCTTCATCGGCTTGCCGAGCAGCGCGTCCAGCTCGTCCAGCAGCGCGATGTCGGCGATCGTCAGCCCGGCGCGGTCCAGGCTCCGGTACGCCTCCGTCAACAGCCGGATCTCGGCCCCGGAGAGGATCCCGCCGGCGTACCGGCGCAGCCGGTCGGGGCGGGCCAGCCAGCCCAACACGTGCCGCGGGTGCAGCCGCGGCCACCACGCCTTGAGGAACTCCCGGAACTCCGGCCGCTCGACGATCTCGTCCTCGAACGCGCGCTGCTCGGGCAGCCGGCCGATGCCCAGCCGGCGGGCCTGGGCCCAGAGCGCGGCGAGGACGCCGTCGAAGCCGGCGCGGCGCACCTCGTTGCGGCGGGCGCCCCGGGGCATCGCCCGGTCCCGGACGGCGTCCAGCTCGCGGCGGTCCAGCCGGAGCAGCTCGCCCCGGTAGAGCAGGCGCAGCTCGGCCGGGCCCTCCGGCACCGCGTCCCGGGCGGCCCGCTCCAGCACCCGGCGCATCCGCAGCGAGCCCTTGACGGCCGCCACGGCCGGCGGGTCGGTGCGGGTGGCGCTCATGCCCGGGAAGAGGGTGCCCAGCGAGTGCAGCGTGGCGGTGTCCTCACCGAGCGAGGGCAGCACCGAGGCGATGTACTCGACGAAGACCGAGGACGGGCCGACCACCAGGATGCCGCCGCCGGCGTACCGGCTGCGGTCCGAGTAGAGCAGGTACGCCGCCCGGTGCAGGGCGACCGCCGTCTTGCCGGTGCCCGGGCCGCCGGACACGATCGTCACGCCCGACCCGGGGGAGCGGATCGCCTCGTCCTGCTCCCGCTGGATGGTGGCGACGATGTCCCGCATGCCCCGGCCGGTGGCCTTCGAGAGCGTGGCGAGCAGCGCGCCGTCGCCGACCACGGCCATGTCGGCGGGCGCGGCGGCCGGATCGAGCAGGTCGTCCTCGATCCGGGTGACCCGCTCGCCGGATGACTGGATCATGCGCCGCCGCACCACGCCCAGCGGCTGCGCCGGGGTGGCCTGGTAGAAGGCGGCGGCGGCCGGGGCCCGCCAGTCGACCACCAGTGTCGTCGCGTCCTCGTCCCGGATGCCGAGCCGCCCGACGTGCAGCACCTGCCGGTCGCGCAGGTCCAGCCGGCCGAAGACCAGCCCCTCGTGCTCGGCGTCCAGCACGTGCCGTCGCTGCGCGGCGTGGAACACCATCGCGTCCCGTTCGACCAGGGCTCCGAAGTTGCCCACCCGCGCGAGCCGGTAGCCCTCCTTCTCGGCGCGGACCGCCGCCCGGCGAAGCTCGGCCAGCCGGGCGTACACCCGGTCGAGGTGCCGCTGCTCGACGGCGGTCTCCTGCGCCAGGGTGGTCTGGTCGGTCAACGGTCGCTCCTCCTGACGTCGGCGGCGAGCGGCGCGAACCGCACGAACCGCGCCAGGCCAACCGCAAGAGGGTACGGCCCGCGCGCAACCAGCCGCGCCTGAGGTGCGGTAAAGGATCCCGCGTCACGTTGCCGGCCGCGCCGCGCCGGCCTCCCCGGCCACCCGCGCCGGCGCTGCGGGCCGCGCCGCCTCAGCCCTCCCGGGCGGTGGCGGGCGCGCCGGCCCCGGCGTCGGCGAGCACCTGGCGGAGCACCCCGCCAAGCGCCGCGTTGACCTCGGTGGGGCGTTCCATCATGAGCATGTGCCCGGCGCCCGGACAGACGGTCAGCTCGGTCGCCGGGAGCGCGGCGGCGATCGACTCGGCGCACGGCGGCGGGGTGAGCCGGTCCCGGTCGCCGACCAGCGCGGCCGCCGGCAGGTGGGCGAGCCTGGCGAGGGTGTCCAGCCGGTGCTGCGCCCCGATGGAGGCGCGGAACCCGCCGATCGAGCGGAGCGAGGCGCGCGCCACCGCCGAGGTCACCAGTCGGATGTCGGGCGGGTCGCAGCGGTCGCCGAAGAGCATCCAGCGGATGCTGGGGCGAAGGGCGCGCAGCAGCGCCCGGGGTGGCCGCCAGGACCCGCACCGGGCCAGTACGCCGGCCCCGGTGGTCTCGGCAAGCCGGATCAACCGGGCGATCCGGGGCGAGAGGCCGTAGGCGGTGTGCGTGTGCCCCTCGGCCGTCGTCGAGACGAAGACCAGGCCCGCGGCCCGGGCGGCGAAGTGCTCGGGGTGCCGGTGCGCGTACTCCATGATCGTCATGCCGCCCATCGAGTGGCCGACGAGCACCACCCGGCCGGTCGGGGCCACCCGGTCGAGTACCGCCGCGAGGTCGTCGCCGAGCTGGGCGAGGGTGGCGGTGGGCAGCGCCATGCAGCTCGACCTGCCGTGTCCGCGGGCGTCGTAGGCCACCACCCGCACCGCGCCGTCGAAGCGTTCCCGCAGGTCGGAGAGCTGCTTGTGCCAGGCTCGCCCGTCCAGCGTCCAGCCGTGCAGCAGCACCACGGTGACCTCGGCGTCCGCCGGCCCGGTCGCCTCGACGTGCAGGCGTACGTCGTCAGGAAGACGTACCTCGACGTGCTCCGGCATCGCCACCTCCCCGGGCCGCGCTGGTCCGCAACACCGGGGATACCCGGTGGTAACACCGGCTACCCCCCATGACACCACGCCAACCGTGCCGGTGAGAAGATTCGCAACCGGCGTCCGGGCGCGGCCCGGGCCCGCCAAGCTGGAGGCATGGGGTCGCCGCAGGCACCGCCGCCCGGACCCGCGCCGGCCGGGCGCGCGCCCGGCGGCACGCCGCGGGCCGCGCTGGCGGAGCTGCTCGCCGGCAACCGCCGGTTCGTCAGCGGCCAGCCGATCCATGGCCACGACGTCACCGCCGCCGCGGCGGCAGCCTCCGGCGACCAGCAGCCGTACGCGGTGCTGCTGGGCTGCATCGACTCGCGGGTGCCCCTGGAGGCGATCTTCGACCAGACGTTCGGCTCGATCTGCGTGATCCGCACCGGCGGGCACGTGCTCGACCGGGCGGTGCTCGGCAGCATCGAGTACGTGGTCGGCGAGTTGGGCGTACCGCTGGTGATGGTGCTGGGGCACGAGCGGTGCGGCGCGGTCGCCTCGGCGGTGGACGCGCTGCGCCGCGGGCGGCCACCGGGTGGCGCGCTGGCGCACCTGGTCGGGCAGATCGCCCCGGCGGTGGTCGAGGTGGGCGTCGACGACCCCCGGGCGCACCCGATGGCGATCCGGCGGCACGTGTCGCGGACGGTGGCCGTGCTGCGCGCCGACGACCTGCTCGCCGGCCCGGTCGCCGCCGGCCGGCTGGCCGTGGTCGGCGCCCTCTACGACCTGGCCACCGGTGAGGTCACGCTCCTGCGGGAGTGAGTCCGCCGGCGGCGCCGACGGGTCGCACCGGGCAGGCGCCGGTCGGGTGCGGACGCGGAACCGCCCGCCGGGGTGATCCCCGACGGGCGGTCCAGGTGTCGCGTGGGAAGGGCTCAGCCCTCGAAGACGCCGGCCTCGACGAGGCGCTTCTCGGTGGCGTCCCAGCCGTCGCCCGGGTGGGCGGCGTTCAGGGTGTTGATCTCGGCCCGGATCTTGGCGGCGTGGCCCGCGGCGGCCAGCGCCCGGATCTCCTCGACGAACGCCTCGGAGTCGGTGCGCAGGTGCGCGGTCTTGCCGTTGGTCAGGTTCCGCACGTAGGCGTGCTTGCCGCCGTTGAGCGGGATGAGGTACTTGAACTCGCCCAGCACGCTGAGGGCGCCACCCTGGCCAGCCTGGCCGGCCCGGACTGACGCGCGCGCGGTCTTAGAGGTGTTGCTCGCCACGGAGGTACTCCTTGCAAGACGTACGGGAGGACGGAACGTCCGGGGGCTGTGCGGACGGCACCTGGTGGAGTGGGTCCGCGGAAGATGTGCGCGGCACAGGCCGCCGATGGAACTGTACACGACCGCGATCCCTGGCTGGTCATCGCGTCTGGAGGGGTCAACCGCGGTCACCCGTCCGACTATTCCGCCGGCCAATTTTCCGATTCCCTGGCGCACCATCCGTCACACCAGTCATCATGTGTTCCAGAAGCCACTCGGGCGATCGAGGTCGTAGGGGAAGACGCACCTCGCTCTCCGGGAGGTCACCGTGCCAACGCGTGGCGTCGTATACGTCCACTCGACCCCGCTCGCCGTGTGCTCACACGTCGAGTGGGCGATCGCGCGCGTCCTCGCCGCGCCGGTCAACCTGCAGTGGACGGCTCAGCCCGTCGACCCCGGCGCCCGCCGGGCCGAGTGCGGGTGGACCGGTCGTCCGGGGACGGGCGCCGAGCTGGCTGCTGCCCTCCGGCAGTGGCCCATGATCCGTTTCGAGGTCACCGAGGAGCCGAGCCCGGGCGCCGACGGCGAGCGCTTCATGTACGTCCCCGGTCGCGGCCTGTTCCGGGCGACCGTGGGCGCGGCCGGCGACATCCAGCTCGGCGAGGACCGGCTGCGCAGCCTGATGGCGGGCGCGCGGGCGCCGGAGGCCCTCGCGCACGCCCTCGACAAGGCGCTGGGCACCGCCTGGGACGCCGAGCTGGAGCCCTACCGCTACGCCGGTGACGGCGCGCCGGTGACACTGCTCACCCGCGTCGGCTGACGCCCCACGTCCGGCCGTGCCCGGCGCGAAGGTCAAGTTGCCCCGATAAGGGGTGAACTGGTGGGATGGGCCGCGTGTCGACTACCCCGCGACGTGCCGGCGTCGCGCTCGCCGCCCTGACCGCGCTGCTCGTCTCCGGGTGCTCCGGGGCGGCGGAGCGCCGCCCCGACCCGGCGCCGACGAGCGCCACCGCACCGGCCAGTCCGACGCCCGGCGCGAGCGCGTCCGCCGCCGACCCGGCGGCCCGCGCCGCCGCCCTGGTCGCCACCCTCGCCGACGAGGACCTCGTCGGCCAGGTGCTGATGCCCTACGCCTACGGCGACGCGGCCACCCGGGTCTCGCCCGGCTCCAAGGCCGGCAACCAGGCGCTGGGCGGGGTGGACACCCCCGCCGAGATGATCGCCAAGTACCGGCTCGGCGGGTTGATCCTGGTCGGCTTCAGCGCCGACGACCCCACGAAGGGCAACCAGGAGACCACCAACGTCGACAACCCGAAGCAGGTCCGCGAACTCACCACCGGCCTGCGCGAGGCCGCCGGCCGGCTCCCCGCCGGCCAGGCGCCCTTCCTGATCGGCACCGACCAGGAGTACGGCGTGGTCACCCGGATCACCGACGGGGTGACCCTGCTGCCCAGCGCCCTCGCCGCCGGCGCGGCCGGGAAGCCGGAGCTGACCGAGGCCGCCTGGCGGGCGGCCGGCGACGAACTGGCCGCGATGGGGATCAACCTCGACTTCGCCCCGGTCGCCGACGTGCTCGCCACCCGCAGCACCGTGATCGGCTCCCGGTCGTACGGCGCGGACCCGAAGGCGACGGCGGCGCAGGTCGCCGGGGCGGTCCGGGGCTTGCAGGCCGCGGGCGTCGCGGCCACCGTCAAGCACTTCCCCGGCCACGGCCACAGCGCCGCCGACTCGCACGAGGGCCTGCCGGTGCTCGACCAGTCCCGCAAGGCGCTGGAGGCCGGGGCGTGGCCGCCCTTCTCCGCCGGCATCGACGCCGGCGCGATGGCCGTCATGTCCGCACACCTCGACACCCGGTCGGTCGACCCGGGCACCGCGGCGACCTTCTCGCACAAGCTGCTCACCGACGTGCTCCGCGGCCAACTCGGCTTCCAGGGCGTGGTGATCACCGACGGGATGAACATGCCGCCGGCGAAGCGCTGGTCGCCGGGGGAGGCGGCGGTACGCGCGCTGAAGGCCGGCAACGACCTGGTCCTGATGCCGCCGCACGTCGGCCAGGCGTACGACGGGCTGCTCGCCGCGCTCCGCGACGGGTCGCTGCCCCGGCCGCGACTCGTCGAGGCGGCGACCCGGGTGCTGACGATGAAGTTCAAGCTCGCCGACCGGCCCGCGCCCGAGCTGTCCACGCTGGGCGGCCCGGCGCACCGCAAGGCCGCGGAGGACCTGGCGGCGGCGGCCGTGACCGTGCTGCGGGGCGCCTGCGGCGGCGGGGTCCGGGGCCCGGTGACCGTCACCTCCTCCGGCGGGCGGGACCACACCCGCGCGGCGCTGACCGAGGCGCTCACCGCGGCCGGGGTGAAGGTGGTGGCCGGCGGCGGTACGGTGGTGCACCTGGTCGGGTACGGCGACGGCGCCGGCGACCTGCGTGCCGACGCCGCCGTCACGGTCGCCATGGACACCCCGTACGTGCTGGCGAAGGCGAAGTCGCCCACCCTGCTGGCGACGTACTCGTCGAGCCGGGCGTCGATGACCGCCCTCGCCGGGGTGCTGGCCGGCAAGACCCACCCGGGCGGCCGGTCCCCGGTGCCGGTGACCGGCCTGCCCGCCACGACCTGCGACAGCTGACCGGGTCAGTCGCGGTTGATCCGCCCATCGAAGCGGGGCGGACAGCCCGCGTCGACCCGGTTCACCTAGGGGGCCGCGCGCAGGGCGGCGATCAGCCACTCCGCGGCGGGCACCGCGGGCGGGAAGGGCGGCCGCCGGTTGAGCACCCCGATCAGCTGCCAGTACCGCTCCACCCGCCGGTCGGTGAACGCCTCGATGTCGTCCGCGAGCGCCAGCCGCTCGTTCCGGGACAGCCCGGGATCGACCATCTCGTCGAGCACCGCCCGCGCCTCTGCCGAGTCCGGTGCGATGCCGGCCGCGAGCGCGGCGCGCGCCGACTCGATCGAGGACATCGGCTGCGGGGGCGGCGTCGCGGTGCCCCCGGCCCCGGCCACCGCCATCGCGCGGACCCGCTGGCGGAAGTCCGGGTCGGCGACCAGCTCGGCCAGCTCGACCCAGGCGTCCACCTCCTCGTCGGTGGGCTCGTCGGGCAGGTCGGCGGGGAGCGCCCGCATCGCCCGGGCCAGCCCGTCGCCGCCGGGGCCGGGCTCCACGCCGGCGAACACCTCGGCGACGAAGTCGTCGATGATCTGCTGCCGCTCCCGGGCGGAGAGGCGGGCCAGGTCGTTCATCAGTCTCAACTCCTCGGTCGTGCTGCCACGTCGGGCGACCGACCGCAGCACCGCCCGGCGCAGCCGCAGCGCCCGGATCTCCGCGTCCAGGGCGCGGGCGTGCGCCTGCGCCACCTCCCGGACGCTGGTCCGCCGCTGCAGGATCCGGCGGACGTCGTCCAGGCCGATCCCCAGCTCCCGCAGGCTGCGGACGAGGTCCAGCCGGGCCACGGCCGCCGCGTCGTAGAGCCGGTACCCGCCGGCCGACCGGGCGGTTGGCGGCAGCAGGTCGAGGTCGGACCAGAAGCGGATGGTCCGGACCGACAGGGCGGTCCGGCGGGCGAGCTGCCCGATGGTGAACAGGTCGGTGCGGTCGTCCACGTCGAAGAGCCTCCTGTCTCCAGCCGCTGGAGAGTCAACCCGGATACGGGCTCGCGGTCGCCCGCCGCGCCTGGCATCCTCTGCGCCATGGGAACGGCACAGGGATTCGCGTACGCCGAGCGGCCGGACGGCACGGTGGTGATCACCCATCACGGGCGGGCGGCGGGCACGCTGCGCGGCGGTCGGGCGGCGGAGTTCCTCGCCGAGGTCGGCGACGACCCGCAGCTCGTGATGGCCCGGTGGACCGGCAACTACCGCCGGGGCAACGAGCGGACCGCCCGGCAGCACCCCCGCAACCGTGGCTGAGTGACGCGAGGGGCCCGCGCTCGGTGAGCGCGGGCCCCTCGACGGTAGGTGCGACTACAGCGGGATGTTGCCGTGCGCGCCCCGGGCCGCCGGGGCGGCGGCGAGCGCCTCGGCGATCCGTCGGCGGGTCTCGGCGGGCGTGATGACGTCGTCGACCACGCCGATCTCGAGGGCACGGTTGACGCCGCCGGCGACGCGGGTCTGTTCCTCGATCAGCTGGGCGCGCAGCGCCTCCCGCTCCTCGGCCGGGACGGCGGCCAGCTTCTTGCGGTGCAGGATGTTCACCGCCGCGCTGGCGCCCATCACCGCGACCTCCGCGTTCGGCCAGGCGAACACGGCGGTCGCGCCGAGGGAGCGGGAGTTCATCGCGATGTACGCCCCGCCGTACGCCTTGCGGGTCACCAGGGTCACCCGCGGCACCACTGCCTCGGCGAAGGCGTGCAGCAGCTTCGCGCCGCGGCGCACCACGCCGTCCCACTCCTGGCCCAGGCCGGGCAGGTAGCCGGGCACGTCGACCAGCACGATCAGCGGCACGCCGAGCGAGTCGCACATCCGCACGAACCGGGCCGCCTTCTCGGCGCTGGAGGCGTCCAGGCAGCCACCCAGGCGCAGCGGGTTGTTCGCGATCACCCCGACCGTGCGGCCGGCGAAGCGGCCCAGGGTGGTCACCACGTTCGGGGCCCACTTGGCGTGCAACTCCACCCCGGGGGCGTCCAGCAGCGCCTTGACCACCGGCTTGACGTCGTAGGCGCGGTTGGTCTCGGCGGGCATCTTCGCGGCCAGGTCGTGCCCGTCGTCGTCGGTCACGTCGTCCGGCGACAGGCGGCCCTGCCGGCCCAGCAGCGCGGCGAGCTTACGCGCCTCGCCCAGGGCCGACTCGTCGTCCTTGCAGGTCACGTGGACGACGCCGGAACGGCGGCCGTGCGGCTCCGGCCCGCCCAGGCGTTCCATGTCGACCTGCTCGCCGGTGACGCTGCGCACCACCTCGGGGCCGGTGACGAAGATCCGCCCCGCGCCGCTCATCACCACGATGTCGGTCAGCGCCGGCCCGTACGCGGCGCCGCCGGCCGCCGGGCCGAGCACCACCGAAATCTGCGGCACCCGCCCCGAGGCGCGCACCATCGCGGCGAACACCTGGCCGACGGCGTCGAGCGCGACCACGCCCTCGGCCAGCCGCGCCCCACCGGAGTGCCACAGGCCGAGCACCGGCACCCGCTCCCGCACGGCGGCGTCGATCGCGTCGACGACGTGCCGGCACCCCTCGGTGCCCATCGCGCCGCCCATCTTCGTGGCGTCGGTGGCGTACGCGATCACCGGGGTGCCCTCGATCTCGCCCCGCGCCCAGAGCACGCCGGACGTGTCCCGCGGCGACGACAGCCGCAGCGAACCGGCGTCGAACAGGGCCCGCAGCCGCAACTCCGGATCCCGATGGTCCACGACGGATGATGTGTCCGCGCCAACGGCGGTGGTCGTCACGTGCGCCTCCAAGGCTGTGGTCTCAGGCCCGCGTGAAGACGAGAGCCACATTGTGGCCGCCGAAGCCGAACGAGTTGTTCAGCGCGGCGGGGATGTCCATGTGGCGCGCCTTGTGGGCGGCCACGTCCAGGGTGAGGCCGTCGTCCGGGTCGTCGAGGTTGATCGTCGGGGGTACGACACCGTCGCGGATCGCCAGGACGGTGGCGATCGACTCCAGTGCCCCCGCCGCGCCCAGCAGGTGCCCGGTCATCGACTTCGTCGCGCTCAGCACCGGGTGGTCGCCCAGCGCGGCCCGCAGCGCGGTGATCTCGGCGATGTCGCCGACCGGGGTCGACGTGGCGTGCGCGTTGACGTGCACGATGTCCTGCTTCGCCACGCCCGCGTCCGCGATCGCCTTCGCGATCGCCCGGATCGCGCCCTCCCCCTCCGGGTGCGGCTGGACGATGTCGTAGCCGTCGGAGGTGATCCCGGCGCCGGCCAGCCGGGCGTAGACCCGGGCGCCCCGGGCGGCGGCGTGCTCCGCGCGCTCCAGCACCACGATGCCGGCGCCCTCGCCGAGCACGAAACCGTCGCGGCCCTTGTCCCACGGCCGGGAGGCCCGCTCCGGCTCGTCGTTGCGGGTCGACATCGCCCGCATCGAGCTGAAGCCGGCGATCGGCAGCTGGTGGATGACCGCCTCGGTGCCGCCGGCCACCACCACGTCGGCGCGGCCGGCGCGGATCATGTCCAGGCCGAGCGCGATCGCCTCCGCGCCGGTCGCGCAGGCGCTGGCCACGGAGTGCACCCCCGCCCTCGCGCCGAGCTCCAGCCCCACCCAGGCGGCGGGGCCGTTCGGCATCAGCATCGGGATGGTGTGCGGGGAGACCCGCCGCGGCCCGGACGCCTCCAGGATGTCGTCCTGGGCGAGCAGCGTCAGCGCGCCGCCGATGCCCGATCCGACGCTGACGCCCAGCCGGTCCGGGTCCAGCCCGGAGTCGGCCAGGCCGGCGTCGGCCCAGGCCTGCTGCGCCGCGATGATCGCGATCGCCTCGGAACGGTCCAGCCGGCGCAGCTTGACCCGGTCGAGCAGACCGGTGGGCTCCACCGCGAGCTGGGCGGCGATCCGGACCGGCAGTTGCTCGGCCCACTCCGAGGTGAGCGCACTCACCCCGGAGCGGCCGGCGAGCATGGCGTCCCAGGTCGACGCGACGTCCCCGCCCAGCGGGGTGGTCGCGCCGAGCCCGGTGACGACGACGTCGGTGTGCGCCATGATCAGGACTGCGCCTCGATGTAGCTGACGGCGTCCCCGACGGTCTTCAGGTTCTGCACCTCGTTGTCCGGGATCTTGACGCCGAACTTCTCCTCGGCCGCCACCACGACCTCCACCATGGAGAGCGAGTCGACGTCCAGGTCGTCGGTGAAGGACTTCCCCTCGGCCACGTCGTCCGGGTTCACCCCGGCAACCTCTTCGAGGATCTCGGCGAGGCCGGCGGTGATCTCGTCACGGGTCATTTGCGGTTGGTTCCTCTCATCGGTTTCACTCGACGGCCGACGACGCCGGCCGTCACTCCCCGGCGCTGGCGCGCCGGAGGGGCTTCAGGGGCAGCGGACGACCTGACCGGCGTAGGTCAGGCCACCGCCGAAGCCGAAGAGCAGCACCGGGGCGCCCGAGGGCACCTCCCGCCGCTCGACCAGCTTGGACAGGGCCAGCGGCACGCTCGCCGCCGAGGTGTTGCCGGACTCGACGATGTCCTTGGCGATGATCGCGTCCGGGATGCCGAGCCGCTTGACGATGCCGTCGATGATCCGGGCGTTGGCCTGGTGCGGCACGAAGGCGGCCAGCTCGGACGGGTCCACCCCGGCGCGCTCGCACGCCTGCCGGGCCAGCGGCGCCAGCTCGGTGGTGGCCCAGCGGAAGACCGACTGCCCCTCCTGCTGGATGTAGGGCCGCCAGCCCTCGATGCGTACCGCGTCGCTCTTCTCCGGGGCCGAGCCCCAGACCACCGGGCCGATGCCGGCGGGCTCGTCCTCGGCGGTGGCCGTCACCACGGCGGCGCCGGCGCCGTCGGCGAAGATGATGCAGGTCGAGCGGTCCGTCCAGTCGGTGATGTCGGAGAGCTTCTCCGCGCCGATGACGAGCGCGTTGCGCGAGGCGCCGGCCCGGATGGCGTGGTCCACCGTGCCGAGCGCGTAGGCGAAGCCGGAGCAGGCGGTGTTGATGTCGTACGCCCCGGGCGCGGTGATGCCGAGCCGGGCGGCGACCCGGCAGGCCACGTTCGGGCTGCGGTCGACGGCGCTGCAGGTGGCCACCACGACCAGGTCGATGTCGGCGGCGGTGAGGCCGGCGTTGGCCAGCGCCTTGCCGGCCGCGGCGGCGGCCATGTCGGTGACCGACTCACCGTCGGCGATCCGCCGGGTGACGATGCCGACCCGGTCGCGGATCCACTCGTCGCTGGTCTCCACCAGCTGCGCGATCTCGTCGTTGGTGACCACCCGGGAGGGCTGGTAGTGCCCCATGGCGAGGATCCGACTGCCGGTCATGCGTGACCTCCGATGCGAACGAGCGGCTGGCCCGGCGCGACCGGGTCGTCGTGGTGGGCGAGCCACTCCGTGAGCACCCCGCTGGCGTGCGCGGTCACCTCGACCGGGCCCTGCCGGGTGACGATGTGACCGACGACCTGCCCCGCGTCGAGCGTCTCGCCCTCGGCGAGGCCCTCCGCCGGCTCGAAGGTGCCGGCCGACGGGGCCACCACCACGCGGAACTGCATGGTCGGCTCGTGGCTCGGCGCCATGCCGTGCCGGGCGATCAGGTCCCGCGCGGCGGGCAGGTCGTCCGGGGTGTTCAGGGTGACGATCTCCGGCAGGCCGGCGTCCTTGAGCTCCCGCTTGACCAGGCCCGCGAGGGTGCCGGCCGGGGGCAGCTCGATCACGCCGGTCACCCCGAGATCGGCCAGCGTGCGCATGCAGAGGTCCCAGCGCACCGGCGCGGTGACCTGCCGGACCAGGCGCTGCACCATCTCGCGCCCGTGGTCGACCGCGGCGCCGTCGATGTTGGACAGCAGGATCCGGGCCGGGTCGGCGGGGGTGATCCCCGCCGCGACGGCGGCGAGCGCGGCCTCGGCGGGGGCCATGTACGGGGTGTGGAAGGCGCCGGCCACCTTGAGGCGGATCACCCGGGCCCTGGCCGGCGGCTCGGCGGCGAGCTTCTCCAGCCCCGCGACCGCGCCGGCGGCGACGAACTGGCCGGCGCCGTTGCGGTTGGCCGGGTGCAGCCCGTGCGCGGAGATCGTGGCGAGCACCTCGTCCGGGTCCCCGCCCAGCACGGCGGCCATCCCGGTCGGCTCCAGCGCGCAGGCGGCGGCCATCTCGCGGCCGCGTACGCCGGCGAGGGTGATCGCGGCCTCGGCCGGGAGCACCCCGGCGAGCGCCGCCGCGCCCAGCTCGCCGACGCTGTGGCCGGCCGTGAGCGTGACGTCGTGCATCGGCAGGTGCTCGGCGGCGAGCAGCGCCGCCGCGACCAGCAGCGGCTGGGTGCGGGCGGTGTCCCGGATCTCGTCGGCGTCGGCCGCGGTGCCGAGGTGCACCAGGTCGACCCCGGCCAGCGCCGACCACCAGCGCAGCCGCGCCTCGGCGCCGGTCAGGTCGAGCCAGGGAGTCAGGAAGCCGGGTTTCTGGGAACCCTGGCCGGGAGAGAGTACGGCGAGCACGTCTATGACTCTCCCGGATACGCGTGGGTAGCGCTGTGCCGCGCTCAACCAAACCGCACTAGAACCTTTGGAGGGATCCTACAAAAATCGGCGGTGATCGTCACCTGACTGTGATGTTTTCCGGACTGCTGGGGCCAATGTCTGGGTTGGGACCACCGGGACCACCGGGTCGAGCCGGCCGACGGTGAGCGCCACCTGGAGCGCGAACGCGTCGCGCGCGGCGAGCGGCGAGAAGCCGGTCACGTCCGCGACCCGCCGCAGCCGGTAGCGCACCGTGTTCGGGTGCACGAAGAGGGAGCGCGCGGCGCTCTCCAGCGTGCCGCCGGCCGCGAAGAACGCGTCCAGGGTCTCCAGCAGCTCCCCGCCGGCCCGCACGAGCGCCGCGTAGACGTCGTGCCGCAGCCGCCGGCGCGCCTCCGCGTCACCGGCCAGGGCCCGCTCCGGCAGCAGCTCGCCCGCCGGCACCGGCCGGGGCGCGGTCGGCCAGGCGGGCGCGGCCCGGAAACCGGCCAGCGCGGCCCGCGCCGACTCGGTCGCCTCGTCCAGGCTCGGCACGGCCGGGCCGACCACCACCGGCCCGTCCCCGAACGCGCCCAGCAGCTTGCCGGTGGCCGCGACGGGATCGGCCGCGCCCCCGAGCACGATGACCAGCCGGTCGCCGTGCACCCCGCCGATCACCTCCGTGCCGATGCGCCGGGCCTGCCGGTGCACGGTGTGCAGCACGGCGGATACCTCGCCGCCGGGGGAGCGGCCCACCGCCACCGCCACCGGCGGGGCGTCCGCCCAGCCGAGCGCCGCCGCCCGGCTGGCCAGCACGTCCGGTGAGTCGCCCCGCAGCAGCGCGTCCACCAGCAACGCCTGCAACCGGGCGTCCCACGAGCCGCGGGACTCGGCGGCCCGCGCGTACACCCGCGCGGCGGCGAAGGCGATCTCCCGGGAGAACCGCAGCACCGCCTCGCGCAACTGCTGCTCCTCGCCCGGCGCGGCCAGGTGGGCGACCTGCTCCTCGACGACGTCGATCATCACCTTGATCAGCGCCACCGTCTGCTGGAGGCTGATCGAGCGGGCCAGCGCCTGCGGCGCGGTGGCGAAGACCTCGTCGGAGACCTCCTGGGTGCTGTCCGCCGTGCCGCCGCCGTCGCGCAGCCACTGCACCAGCGACCGGGCGCCGGCCTGGGCCACCAGCATCACCCAGGAGCGGTGGTCGGCCGGCAGGTCGCGGAACCAGGGCAGGGTCTCGTCCATCCGGGCCACGCTGGCGGTGGCCAGCGCCCCCGCCGCCCGCTCGATCCGGCGCAGCGTGGCCGACAGCTCCGTACCGCCCGGCTCGCTCACCGCTCCAGCCTGACACGCCGCGACCTGGACCTTCACGCCGGGCGGGGTCGGATCAGGCGGGCGGGGGAGCGGGCAGCCCCAGCTCCTGGGCCAGGATGGCGGCCTGCACCCGGCTGCGCAGGTCGAGCTTGGCGAGGATCCGGCTGACGTGCGTCTTGGTGGTGCTCTCCGCCATCGCCAGCCGGTCGGCGATCTGCTGGTTGGACAGCCCGAGCCCGAGACAGGCCAGCACGTCGCGCTCGCGGGGGGTCAGCGCCGCCACCGCCGCCCGGGTCACCCCGGAGGCGGCCGGCGCGGTCGCCGCGAACGCGGTGATCAGGCGGCGGGTGACCGCCGGGGCGATGAACCCCTCGCCCCGGGCCACCGTCCGCACCGCCGCCACCAGCCCCTCGGCGTCGGTGTCCTTCAGCACGAAGCCGGCCGCGCCGGCCCGCAGTGCCCCGAAGACGTATTCGTCGAGGTCGAAGGTGGTGAGCACCAGCACGTCGGCGAGCCGGTCGGCGACGATCTCCCGGGTGGCCGAGATGCCGTCCAGCCGGGGCATCCGCACGTCCATGACCGCCACGTCCGGCCGCAGCTCGCGGCAGAGCCGGACGGCCTCCGCGCCGTCGTCGGCCTCGCCCACCACGGCCACGCCGGGCGCGCCGGCCAGGATCAGCGCCAGCCCCGCCCGCACCGCCGGCTGGTCGTCGGCGAGCAGCACCCGGATCACCTCGGCCATGACACGTCCCGTCGCCTCACGTCGCCTGCCGCGTCGGCAGCTCCACCCGTACCCGCCAGCGGCCCTGTGCCGGGCCGGCGGAGAACCGGCCGTCGAGCAGCACCGCCCGCTCCCGCATCCCGATCAGGCCGGCGCCCGCGCCGGTCGGCGCGCCACCGCCGGTGCCCACCGGGTTCTCCACGCCCACCACCACCCCCGCCGGCTCGTACGCGACCAGCAGGTCGGCCTCGCCGGCGCCGTGCTTGAGCGCGTTGGTCAGCGACTCCTGCACGATGCGGTACGCGGCCAGGTCCACCCCCACCGGCAGGGAGCGGGGCTCGCCGCGCCGGGTCACCCGGACCGCCAGCCCGGCGGCGCGGGCCCGGTCGACCAGCCCGTCCACCTCGCTCAACCGCGCCCGGGTCGACTCGTCCGTCGCGTCGACGACCTCCCCGCCCTCCGCCGGCTCCCGCAGCAGGCCGATCATCTGCCGCATCTCGGCCAGGCCCTGCACGCTGTTCTCCCGGATCACCCGCAGCGCCGACTGGACCTGGGCCCGGTCGAGGCCCGGCACGGAGAGCGCGGCCGTGGCGTGGATGGCCACCGCGCTCAGGTGGTTGGCGATCACGTCGTGCAGCTCCCGGGCCATGCGGGCCCGTTCCGCGCTCACCGCCTGCCGCCGGTCCAGCTCCACCAGCCGCGCGGTCTGCTCGGCCCGGGCCCGCTCGGCCGCCGCCTGGTCCCGGTACTGCCGCACGCTGATCCCGGTCAGCACCGGCAGCACCCCGGCCAGCACCACCGGCGCCCCGAAACCGACGCCCCGCCAGTCACCGGTCAGCAGCATCCCCGCCGCCGTGCCGAGCACGCTCAGCCCGACCATGACCCGCAGCAGCCACCGCCAGGTCCGCGCCGAACCGAACACGCACGCGTCGTAGAGCACCTGCGTGTAGACGAGCACGGTGGCCAGCGAGCCGCCCATCGCGAGGTCGGCGACCACCGCCACCGTGCCGAGCGCCAGGCTGGTCCGGGTGGCCACCCGGCGCAGGCCCACCGCCACGCAGGTCGCCGCGAGCGGCAGCAGGAACAGCGGCTCGGGCGCCCCCGGCTGCCAGGACAGCTGCGGCTGCGTGCCCAGGCCGTACATCACCACGCCGCCGGCCAGGGACGCGGCGGCGAGCAGCAGGTCCCGGCCGGCGGTGCCGGGCCCGAGCCACGTCGGCGCTCGCATGGCCCCGATCCCACCACACCCGCCGGTGGCCGGGCTCCGACCCGTGGATGACCCCGGCCCGCCCCACCCCCGCCGAAAGATGTACGCCGCCCCGCTCCGCCGGCCCGGGTGACGATCTTGTCGCGCCGGGCGTGGCGCCGACCCCGGGTCCGGCTGCACGGCCCGTCGGTGCCGGCCAGTACGGTGGCAGGGCACGTCGGGGCGACCCCGGCGGGCGTGGCGAGCGTGAGGAGACCGGATGGCGCACGGGGAGGCCGAGCACGGCTGCGCCCAGGGTGAGCCCTGCCGGACGGGCCACCACGAGCAGCAGGCGGCCGCCAAGCACCACCGTCGACTGCCCGGCGGGTTCCCGGCGCACGCGCCGGAGCCCTCCGGTCGCGTGCCGGAGCGCGCCGACGAGGACGTCCCGGTGCCCCGGCAGCGCGCCGCCGAGGAGGCCCTGCCCGGCGAGGCCGAGCCGGCGGAGACGCAGGGCTGCCGCAGCGACCTGCCCGGCTGGGCCGGCGCGCACCGGCACGGCCCGGTCCGCCCCCGGCAGCGTGCCGTCCGCCGGGAGCGACCGCCACGCCGCTGGTGCTGACCACGGGCGCGCCCTCGGGCCGCTAGCGTGGTCGGTGTGAAGGCGATCGCGATCGACGCGTACGGCCCGGCCGACCTGCTGACTCTCCGGGATCTTCCCACCCCGCCCGTCGGCCCGGACACGGTCCTGGTGCGGGTCCGGGCGGCCGGGGTCAACCCGGTCGACTGGAAGGTGCGCGAGGGGCACCTGGCCGGCGCCTTCCCGAGCCACTTCCCGCTCGTCCCCGGCTGGGACGCCGCCGGGGTGGTGGCGGCGGTCGGCCCGGCGGTGAGCGGGTTCGTGGTGGGCGACGAGGTCATCGGCTACGTCCGGCGCGACCACATCCAGCACGGCACGTACGCCGAGTTCGTGCCGGCGCCGGAGCGGGCGCTGGCGGACAAGCCGGTGCAGGCGTCCTGGGCGGAGGCGGGCGGCCTGCCGCTGGCCGGGCTCACCGCGTACCAGGCGCTCCAGTTGGCCCGCACGGGCGCCGGCGACACGGTGCTGGTGCACGGCGCGTCCGGCGGGGTGGGCCACCTCGCCGTCCAGATCGCCCGCGCGCTCGGCGCCGACCGCGTGATCGGCACCGCCGGCCCGGACAACCACGACTTCGTCCGCGCCCTGGGCGCCGAGCCGGTCGCGTACGGCGACGGCCTGGCCGACCGCGTCCGCGCACTCGCGCCGCACGGGATCGACGTCGCGCTCGACCTCTTCGGCGGCGAGTCGCTCGACGTCTCGGCCGAGCTGCTGACCCGGCCCGCCCGGCTGATCTCCACAGCCGACCCCGAGCACGTCTCCCGGCTGGGCGGCAGCTACGTGTTCGTCAAGCCGTCGACGGCGGACCTGAGCGTGCTCGGCGGGCTGGTCGACGCCGGGCGGCTGACCGTCCACGTGGCACGGACGTTCCCGCTGGCGCAGGCCGCCGACGCGCACCGCCTGGTGGCGGCGGGGCACGTGCGCGGCAAGGTCGTCCTGGAGATCTGACCGGGCGGTCCCGGACGGCCCGTCAGCGGGTGCGGCGGCGGACCAGCAGCGCGATCCCGGCGAGACCGGACGTGATCACCAGCACCACCGCCACGTTGAGCAGCAGCAGCCGCTGCAGCTCGCCGAGGGCCTCGTCGATGTCCTTCGCCGGGTTGAGCGCGTCCTCCGGGATGACCCGCTCGCCGCCGCCGACGCCGCCGCTGACCGTGTCGAACTGCCGCTCCAGCGGCACGCCCGCGGTGCGGAGCGTCTCGGACATGGTGAGCCGGCCGAGGAACCACCCGGCCGCGGTCCTGCGGGCGTCCGGCTGCTTGGCCGGCCGGTAGACCCGCGGCCCGCCGACCGCCTTCGGGTAGAGGTCGTACGTCTGCTTCGGGACGTCCCCGGCGAACACCACGACCGTGTACTTCGGACCGAGGTCGGCCGCCTTCGGTCCGCTGGCCTGCCCGGTGCGGCCGAGGAAGTTGACCTGGTCGATGATCGCCAGCACGTGGGCCGGATGGGCGTCGGCGCGCAACCGCAGCGGCTCGGCCAGCCCTTCGCCGGTGATCTCCACACCCGCCGGCGGCGGCTTCGGCGCCGCCTTCGCCGCTGTCGTGAGGCCGAGCGACAGGACCGTCGCCGCGAGCCCGCCCGTCAGCACCGCGACCAGTCGCCGCATCGTCCGGACCATCGCCGCCTCCTCGCCCCGTTCGATGGATGGCTTTGCTGCAGGTCACGCGTTGATTGGCCGACGGAGTGACCGAACCCGCACACCGGGTGCCACTCTCAAGACTCCGCAGAACGTCGATCGGTTGCAGCTCGTGGAACAGTAATTGGAACTATCTGCGATCCCGGCCCGACTAATGAGCGGCAGCCGTTGATCAGCGGGCGGATCGTACCTTTACGGAGGGGTTCATGGGGGGCAGGGTCCCACGCGTGGCGCGTACCTGGCCAGTGGTGGTCGGCGTGGCGCTCGGTGTGTCGTTGGCGCTGCCGGCCGCGCCGGCCGCCGCGCACAACTCGCTGACCGGCAGCGATCCGCGCAACGGCGCCCGAGTGGCCCAGGCGCCGGCCCGGATCGAGCTCCGGTTCCTGGCGAAGCCGGATCCGGGCACGACGAAGATCACAGTCACCGGGCCGGACAACGTGGTCGCGCTCGGCGGCGCGCCGACCTTCTCCGGCTCCCGGGTGAGCGTCCCGTTCAAGCCGGGCCGGGCGGGGCTGTACGTCGTCGGCTACCGGTTGGCGTCCAGCGACGGGCACCCGGTCTCCGGCGAGGTGCGGTTCACCCTGACCACCGGCACCCCCGCCGAACCGCCCCCGTCGACCGGTCCGACCACGCCGCCGCCGTCGCCGTCCGGCTCCGTCGGGCCCACCTCCGCCGCGCCCGCGCCGACGGGCGGTGGCACGACGGCGGCCGCGGTCCCGGCGGCCGGGCGGAGCGAGGGCTCGGCCGGGCGGGGCTGGCTGTGGGCGCTCGGTGGCGTGGTGGCCCTGGCCGCCCTCGCGGCGGGCCTGCTGCTCCGCCGCCGCTCCGCCCGGCGCTGACCGGCGCGCCCGGCCCGGCCGGGGGCGGGCGGCCGAGCCCGGCCGCGCCGGCCCGGCTCGGTCCGTGACGGAGCGAGCCCCGGTCCGGTCAGCCGGCGGGGTCGATGCGCCCGGCCCGGTCAAGCCAGCGGGGTCGATGCGCCCGGCCCGGTCAAGCCGGCGGGGCGGGCGCCCGGACCGGTCGGGCCGATCCGGGCGCCGCCGGATCGTCCCACCCGATCCTGCTCAGACCAGCCGGACCCGGGCGGCGCGCAGCCGGCTGAGCGTGCGCTCGCGACCGAGCACCTCCAGCGACTCGAACAGCGGCAGGCCGACGGTGCGGCCGGTGACCGCGACGCGGACCGGCGCCTGGGCCTTGCCGAGCTTGAGGCCGCGCTCGGCGCCGACCGCCTCCAGCGTCGACTTCAGCGTCTCCGCGTCCCAGGACTCCAGCGCCTCGAACGCCGCCGTGGCGGCGTCCAGCAGCTCCGCCGAGCCCTCCTTCATCGCCTTGGCCCAGGCGGCCTCGTCGATCAGCGGCGAGGCGAGGAAGAGGAAGTCGACGTTCGGCACGATCTCGCTGAGCACCGCGATGCGGGTCTGCGCCAGCGGGGCCACGGCCGCGAAGGCGTCCGCGTCGAACTCCTCCGGCTGCCACGGCGGCGGGGCGATCGTGCCGGTGCCGGTCAGCCACGGCCGGCAGACCTCGACGAACTCCTCCACCGGCAGCGCCCGGATGTACTCGCCGTTGAACGCGCGCAGCTTCTTCTCGTCGAAGAACGCCGGCGAGGGGTTGACCTCGGCCAGCCGGAACTCCTCCTCGATCACCGACCACGGCACGATCTCCCGGTCGCCCGAGGGCGCCCAGCCGAGCAGCATCAGGTAGTTGCGCATCGCCGCGGCGAGGTAGCCCTCGTCCCGGTACGCCTCCAGGGCGACCTTGTCGCGGCGCTTGGAGAGCTTCTGCCGCTTCTCGTTGACCACCACCGGCACGTGCGCCCAGACGGGCGGCTTGACCCCGAGGGCGTCCCACAGCAGCTGCTGCTTGGGGGTGTTGGGCAGGTGCTCCTCGGCCCGGATCACGTGGGTGATCCCCATGGTCATGTCGTCGACCACGTTGGCCAGCAGGAAGACCGGCGAGCCGTCGCCCCGGGCGATGACGAAGTCCTCGATCAGCTTGTTCTCGAAGGTCGGCTCGCCGCGGATCAGGTCGACGACCACGGTCTCGCCCTCGTCCGGCGTGCGGAAGCGCAGGGCGCGGCCCTCGCCGGGCTCCAGGCCCCGGTCCCGGCAGAAGCCGTCGTAGCCCTGGTACTGCGAGCCGGTGCGGGCCTGCACGGCCTCCCGGGTGCAGTCGCAGTAGTACGCCCGGCCGGACTCGTGCAGCCGCGCGGCGGCGGCGCGGTGCTCGCCGGCGTACTGCGACTGGAAGTGCGGGCCCTCGTAGCTGCCGCGTTCGATGCCGATCCAGTCGAGCGCCGAGAGGATGCCCTCGGTCCACTCCGGCTTGTTGCGCGCCGCGTCGGTGTCCTCGATGCGGAGCACGAACACCCCGCCCTGCTGCTTGGCGTAGATCCAGTTCTGCAGCGCCGAGCGGGCGCCGCCGACGTGGAACATACCGGTCGGGGAAGGGGCGAAGCGTACACGTACCGTCACGCCTCCAGCCTACGGCGGCCCGCGACCGGATTCCGCCAGGGGTGCGGCTCAGGGCACCGAGCGGATCTTCAGCACCAGGACGCTGCCGAGCACGGTGACCGCCGCGGTGACCGCGTAGAGCGCGGGATAGCCGCCCAGGTGCACCACGAGCGGGGCGGAGAGGGCCGGCCCGAGCACCTGCGGGGCGGAGTTGGCGATGTTGATGACGCCGAGGTCCTTCGCCCGGTCCGCCGCGGCCGGCAGCACCTGGGTGATCAGCGCGGCGTCGACCGACAGGTAGACCCCGTAGCCGGCGCCGAGCAGGAGCGCGGCGGCCACGGCCACCGGCCAGAGCGGCGCGACGGCGAGCAGCAGCGCGGCGACCGCCATGATCCCGCCGGCGGTGATCACGAAGACCTTCCGCCGGCCGGTGCGGTCCGACAGCCGCCCGGCCACCACGGCGGTGCCCGCCAGGCCGGCCGTGTAGAGCAGGATCAGCACCAGCAGGCCGCCCTCGGGGTCGGCGTGGCGCACCTCGTCGGTGAGGAAGTAGAGCAGGTAGAGCGTGCCGAGCGCGTTGCCGAGCTGGACCAGGAACCGGGTGATCCAGGCCCAGCCGAAGTCGGGGTGGCGGCGCGGCGACACCCACATCGAGGCGAGCAGGGCGCGCGGCCGCAGCGCCGGCCGGTGCACCCGGGGCAGCGGGTCGTCGGCGGTGAGCAGCGCGAACGGCAGGGCCAGCAGCAGCACCGCCAGCGCCACCGTGGCGTAGCCGGCGGCGGTGCCGCGCACCACGGCGGTCACCAGCACCACGCCGAGCACGAGCCCCAGGGCCTGGGGGATGCCGACCCAGCCGGAGACGCCGCCCCGCTGGGCGACCGGCACCCGGTCCGGCACGGCGGCGGTGAGGCTGGCCAGCATCGCGTTGAAGCAGACCTGTGCGGCGACCCAGCCGAGCGCGACCCCGGCGACGCTCCGCTGCTGCGCCAGCAGCACCAGGGCCGCCGCGCCGAGCACCGCCCCGCCCGCGGTCCAGACGTGCCGCCGGCCGAACTCCCGCCCGCCCAGCCGCGGGCAGGTCCGGTCCGACAGCGCCCCGGCCAGGGGATTGGCGAGCACCGCGGCGAGCGCGCCGAGGCCGGTGACCACGGCGAGCATGGCCTCCTTGTCGGCCGGCGCGATCCGCTCCACCTGCTGCGGCAGCAGCACCTGGATCGGCGTGAAGAACGCCATCCACACCCCGAGGTTCGCGGCGAAGACCAGCGCGATCCAGCTCCGCCGGACCGGCACGGTCGGTTCGGCGAGCGCCGCCGGCAGCGACGCGGGCGTCGGGTCGACGGTGGTCACGACCGGTTGATTAGGTCACGGAACCAGGCGTACGAGGACTTGGGGGTACGGGTTTGCGTGTCGAAGTCGACGTGCACCAGGCCGAAGCGCTTGGTGAAGCCCTCGGCCCACTCCCAGTTGTCCAGCAGCGACCAGACGAAGTAGCCGGTCACGTCCACCCCGTCGTCGATGGCGGCGCGCACGGCGCGCAGGTGCCCGTCGAGGTAGGCGACGCGCTCCGGGTCGTGCACCCGGCCGTCGGCGTCGGGCACGTCGTCGTACGCGCAGCCGCTCTCGGTGACCTGGATCGGCGGCAGGTCGTCGCCGTACGTGCGGCGCAGCCAGCCGAGCAGCTCCCGCAGCCCGTCCGGGGCGACCGGCCAGTCGAAGGCGGTGCGCGGGTATCCCTCCAGCGGCACCAGCTCGAACGGCAGGGGCGAGCCCTCCGCCGGGGCGCGTACGCCGGTCGGGTTGTAGTAGTTGACCCCCAGCACGTCGATCGGGGCGGCGACGAGGTCCAGGTCGCCGGCGCGCACCACGGCCTCGTCGAAGCCGAGCCCGGCGGGGTAGCCCCGGCCGAGCAGCGGATCGGTGAAGAGCCGGTTGTGCAGCGCCTCGTACGCCGCGCCCGCCGCCCGGTCGGCGTCGGTGTCCCCCGCGAGCCGCACGGGCGAGTAGTTGTTCGCGATCGCGACCGGGCTCGTGCCGCGCGCCCGCAGCGCGGCGACGGCGAGGCCGTGGCCGAGGAGCTGGTGGTGGGCGACCGGGAAGGCGTCGAAGAGCAGCGTCCGGCCGGGGGCGTGCTCGCCCGTGGCGTGGCCGAGGCTCATGTGGATGAACGGCTCGTTCAGGGTGATCCAGAGCTTGACCCGGTCGCCGAGGCGGGCCGCGGTGGCGTCGGCGTACTCGGCGAAGCGGTGGGCGGTGTCCCGGTTCAGCCAGCCGCCGGCGTCCTCGAGGGGCTGGGGCAGGTCCCAGTGGAAGAGGGTGGCGACCGGGTCGACTCCGTGGGCGAGCAGGTCGTCTACCAGCCGGTCGTAGAAGTCCAGCCCGGCGGCGTTGACCGGACCGTCGCCGGTGGGCCGCACCCTCGGCCAGGCGATCGAGAAGCGGTACGCCGAGACGCCCAGCCCGGCCAGCAGCGCGACGTCCTCGGCGTGTCGGTGGTAGTGGTCGCAGGCCACGTCGCCGGTGCTGCCGTCGGCGATCCGGCCGGGGGCGTGGGCGAAGGTGTCCCAGATGGACGGTCCACGCCCGTCGGCGTCGGTGCCGCCCTCGATCTGGTAGGCGGAGGTGGACACTCCCCAGCGGAATCCGGCGGGGAACTCGGGCATCGCTGCGGTCGACATGCGCCCTCCCGGCGTACGCGAATCGTGCTCGCGACTCTAGGGGTCGGTGGGGCGATGCGCCATAGGCCGTACGACGCCGCGGCGCAATGGATTTCGGCGTGTCTTTTCCAAACCCGTCCTGGTACGTCCGAATTTGCGCATAGAGTGCCGATATCGTGGGATGTCCTCACTGGAGGAAAGACGGAAATGATCCTCGTGGAACGCAGTGCGCACGTGATGGCGCCAGTGGAAGCGGTCTGGGACGTCGTGCAGCGGGCCGAGCAGTTGCCGGCCTGGCTGGCGGGGGTCCGTGCGGCCGAGGTGCTCTCGGGAGAGGGCTTCGGGCGCCGACAACTGGTCCAGGCCGGACGTGGCGCGGCGCATGAGGCCGAGGTGATCGCCTACCAGGAGCCGACCCTGATCGGTTGGCGCGAACGCGCGAAGGGCGCCGGTGCCCGGGCGGAGGCGCGCACCGAGATCTACGTCCAGCTCACCGCGGACGAGGGGGAGGGCGGGACGATCGTGCGGCTCATCGTCGTGCGCTGGCCCGCCGGTCCGGTGAAGGCCGCCCTGCTCCGCCTCGGCCTGCGCAGGGTCGGCGCCGACCTGGAGGACTCGCTCGCCCGGCTGACCGACCTGGCCGCCGTCGGCTGACCGGGCCGGTCCTGGCGTCGCCCGCGCGACGGTGGTGGCCCGGTGTCCCCGCCAGGGACTCCGGGCCACCACCGACTCGCCGCCGCACGCCGGCTCACCGCCGGGGTGCCAGCGTTCTGCCGTCGGCAGACGATCGTCGAGGTCGCCTCCCGTGTTCCCTACGCTGCTTCGATGAGCAGTGAACGACTCCGTCGCCGCCTGTACCGACTCATGCTCGGCCGCTACCAGGCGTACCTCTGGACCGGCGAGGACGGCGTGACCCTGGTCGATGCCGGCCCCGCCGGGTCCGGGCCGGCGATCGAGGCGGCCCTGCGCGGCCTCGGCCTCGCCCCGACCGACCTGCGCCGCCTGGTCCTCACCCACTTCCACGACGACCACGCCGGCGCGGCGGCGGAGGTGGCCGCGTGGGGTGACGTGGAGGTCGTCGCGCACAGACAGGACGCGCCGGTGCTGCGCGGCGAGCGGCCCGGCCCGCCGCCGAACTTCACCGAATTCGAACGCGGCCTGCACGCTCAGGTCGCCGCCGGACTCCCGCCGGCCCCGCCAGTGCGGGTGGACCGGGAGGTCTCCGACGGTGACGTACTGGACTTCGGCGACGGCGCGCAGGTGCTCGCCGTGCCCGGGCACACCGATGGCAGCATCGCGTTGTACCTGCCCCGCCACCGCGTCCTGTTCACCGGCGACGTGGCCGCCGAGTACGGCGGTGAGGTCATCTTCGGCGTGTTCCACCTCGACCGGGCCCGCACCGCCGCGGCGTTTCGTCGGCTCGCCGCGCTCGACTCCGACGTGGCCTGCTTCGGGCACGGCGAGCCGGTGCTGTCCGGCGCCGGGGACCGGCTACGGGCCACCGCCGACACCCTCGCCGTTGCGTCCCGGACGCGACCTAGCTGTCGCCGCCGGTCTCGCCGACCGGGGCGGCGTTGACGTCCTCGATGGCGTACTTCTTGGCCGCCTCGGCGGGGACGTTCGCCGGCACCGCGCCGCGCAGGGCGAGCTGCCGCAGCGTCGCGACCACCACCGACTCGGCGTCGACGTGGAAGTGCCGGCGCAGGGCGTGCCGGGTGTCGGACATGCCGAACCCGTCCGTGCCGAGCGAGGTGTAGTCCCCGGGCACCCAGCGGGCGATCAGGTCCGGCACCGCGCGCATCCAGTCGCTGACCGCGACCTTCGGCCCGTCGGCGTCGGCCAGCTTCCGCTGGATGTACGGCACCCGCTGCTCCGCGCCCGGGTTGAGCAGGTTGTGCTCCTCGCACTCCACCGCGTCGCGGCGCAGCTCGGTCCACGAGGTCACCGACCAGACGTCGGCCGCCACGCCCCAGTCCTGGGCCAGCAACTGCTGGGCCTTGAGCGCCCACTGCATGCCGGTGCCCGAGGCGAGCAGGTTGGCCTTCGGGGCGTCGCCGCCCACCGACGGGGCGGGGGAGTAGCGGTAGATGCCCTTGAGCAGCCCTTCGACGTCCACGCCCTCCGGCTCGGCCGGCTGCAGGATCGGCTCGTTGTAGACGGTCAGGTAGTAGAAGACGTTCTCCTGCTTGTCGCCGTACATCCGGTGCAGGCCGTCCTCGAGGATGTGCGCGATCTCGAAGGCGAACGCCGGGTCGTACGCGACCACCGCCGGGTTGGTGGCGGCGATCAGGTGCGAGTGGCCGTCCTCGTGCTGGAGCCCCTCGCCGTTGAGCGTGGTCCGGCCGGCGGTCGCGCCCAGCAGGAAGCCCCGCGCCATCTGGTCGGCGGCGGCCCACAGCCCGTCGGCGGTGCGCTGGAACCCGAACATCGAATAGAAGATGTACATCGGGATCATCGGCTCGTCGTGCGTGGCGTACGAGGAGCCGGCCGCGGTGAACGAGGCGACCGAGCCGGCCTCGTTGATGCCCTCGTGCAGGATCTGCCCGCCGATGGCCTCCTTGTACGACAGGAACAGCTCCCGGTCGACGGCGGTGTAGCGCTGGCCGTGCGGCGAGTAGATCTTCTGCGTCGGGAAGAGCGAGTCCATGCCGAAGGTGCGGGCCTCGTCCGGGATGATCGGCACCCAGCGCTTGCCGAACTCCTTGTCCTTCATCACGTCCTTGAGCAGGCGGACGAAGGCCATGGTGGTGGCCACCTTCTGCTTGCCCGAGCCGCGCTTGACGTCGGCGAAGCGCTCCGGGCCCGGGATGGTCAGCCGCTTGCTGCCCGGCCGGCGCGACGGCAGGTAGCCGCCGAGCTGCTGACGCCGCTCCTTGAGGTAGGCGATCTCGTCGGACTTCTCGCCCGGCGTGTAGTACGGCGGCAGGTAGGGGTTGTCCTCCAGCACCTTGTCCGGGATGTCCAGGAAGAGCCGGTCGCGGAAGGTCTTCAGGTCCTCCAGCGTCAGCTTCTTCATCTGGTGCGTGGCGTTGCGGCCCTCGAAGTGCGAGCCCAGCGTCCAGCCCTTGATCGTCTTGGCCAGGATCACGGTCGGCTGGCCGGTGTGCTCCATCGCCGCCTTGTAGGCCGCGTAGAGCTTGCGGTAGTCGTGCCCGCCCCGCTTGAGGTTCCAGATCTCGTCGTCGCTGAGGTGCTCGACCATCTTGCGGGTCCGCGGGTCGCGGCCGAAGAAGTGCTCCCGGACGTACGCCCCGGACTCCGCCTTGTAGGTCTGGTAGTCGCCGTCGGGCGTGGTGTTCATCAGGTTGACCAGCGCGCCGTCGGTGTCCGCCGCCAGCAGCGGGTCCCACTCACGGCCCCAGACCACCTTGATGACGTTCCAGCCGGCGCCCCGGAAGAACGCCTCCAGCTCCTGCATGACCTTGCCGTTGCCGCGCACCGGCCCGTCGAGCCGCTGGAGGTTGCAGTTGATCACGAAGGTGAGGTTGTCCAGCTCCTCGCGGGCGGCCACGCCGATCGCGCCGAGCGTCTCCGGCTCGTCCATCTCGCCGTCGCCGAGGTACGCCCACACGTGCTGGTCCGAGGTGTCCTTGATGCCCCGGTGGTGCAGGTAACGGTTGAACCGCGCCTGGTAGATCGCGTTGAGCCCGCCCAGCCCCATCGAGACGGTGGGAAACTCCCAGAAGTCCGGCATCAGCCGCGGGTGCGGGTACGACGGCAGGCCGCCGCCCGGGTGGGACAGCTCCTGGCGGAACCCGTCGAGCTGGTGCTCGGTCAGCCGACCCTCGAGGAACGCCCGCGCGTACATGCCGGGGGAGGCGTGGCCCTGGTAGAAGATGTGGTCGCCGCCGCCCGGGTGGTCCTTGCCCCGGAAGAAGTGGTTGAAGCCCACCTCGTAGAGGGAGGCCGAGCTGGCGAAGGTGGAGATGTGCCCGCCGACGCCGATCTCGGGGCGCTGCGCCCGGTGCACCAGCATGGCCGCGTTCCACCGGACGTACGCCCGGATCCGCCGCTCCACGTGCTCGTCACCCGGGAACCACGGCTCGCGCTCCGGCGGGATGGTGTTGATGTAGTCGGTGGTGGTCAGGGACGGCACCCCGACCTGGCGCTCGCGGGCCCGCTCCAGCAGGCGCAGCATGACGTAGCGGGCGCGCTTGTTCCCGCGCTCGTCGATGACACCGTCGAGTGACTCGACCCATTCGCTGGTCTCTTCAGGGTCGATGTCCGGAAGCTGGCTCGGCAGACCAGCGGTGATCACCGGGCGCTTGCGTTCCGTAGCCACAGGCGTTCCCTCGGTTCTGTGTGGGATAGGTCTCTAGCGCCATCCTGCCCCCTGGTGGCATCCCCCGTCACGCCCACCGCCCCGAGACGCGACGCTGAACACAGGTACCCGTCAGTAACTTTCTGCGACCGGTGATCCGGCCAGTCCCCGGTGGGCCGGACGGCGGGCGGACACCCCCTTGCCCCGCCCTTCTAGGCTGCCGCCATGAACAGGCGGATGGCGCTGGTCGGCGCGGCCATGGTGGTGGCCGGATTCGCCGGGATGGCCGGCGGCGGGCTCGGAATGCGCGAGGGGCGTGCCGCCCTCCTCACGATCCTTCTGTCCGGGGCTCTGCTGGCCGTGCTCGGCGGTGCGGTGCTGCGCGGGGCCCGGCAGGCGTCGGCCCGCGACCGGTCACGGAGAGTGGGCGTCGGGTCCGCGCGGGCGGAGGCGGCGACGGTGGGAGTCACCGGGGACGTGGGGGCCGGCTACGGCGGCCGCGACCACGACTCGGACACCGAGCGTTCCGGCTCCCGCTGGTGGAGCGGCGGGGACTCCGGCGGCGGCTGGTCCGGTGGCGGGGACTCCGGCGGTGGCGGCGGTGACTCCGGCGGCGGCTGCTGACCCGCTCGGGCAGAATGCGTCGTATGCGCAGTGAGGTGATCACGGTCCAGACCGGCTCCCGGCCGACCGTCCGGGACATCACGGCCGAGGCCGAGCGGTTCGTCGCCGGGCAGGGCGACGGCCTGCTGCACGTCTTCGTCCCCCACGCCACGGCCGGGCTCGCGCTCATCGAGACCGGCTCCGGCTCCGACGACGACCTGCTCGCCGCGCTGGACGACCTGCTGCCCACCGACGACCGCTGGCGGCACCGGCACGGTTCGCGCGGGCACGGGCGCGACCACGTGCTGCCGGCGTTCGTGCCCCCGTACGCGACGCTGCCCGTGATCGACGGGCGGCTGGCGCTGGGCACCTGGCAGTCGCTCTGCCTGGTCGACCCCAACGGCGACAACCCCACCCGCAGGGTCCGCCTCTCGTTCCTGCCCGGCTGACCGCCCCCGCCCGGGTCGGGGCGGGAGCGGTCGGGCGGGGTCAGGGGCGGACGGTCTCCGCCTCGACCGTCCGGCGGCCCGGGTCGGTCCCCGGGGCGGCGCTTCGCGCGGCGGCCGCCGGCAGCGGATTGTCCGCCGTCAGGTGCAGGCCGGGCACCCGGTCCTCGATCACGAAGGTGGCCCGGGTGTGCGCCGGTGCGCCCGGCCGGCTGACGTACGGCAGCACGTCGAAGTCGGCGGTGAGCCGGCCCGGGGTGATCGTGGTGCGGACGTAGCCGCGCAGGTTGTTCTGGAACCGCAGGTGCGGGTTGAACGCCAGCCAGGGGTGCGAGCCGGTCGCCGAGTCCGCGCCGTCCCCGCCGGACGTGATCGAGGAGCAGACCAGTTCGCTGCCGACCGTCCGGGAGGTCGGGTCGGCGTAGTCCAGCTTCAGGTCGCTGGCCCAGTGCGCGTGCACGTCGCCGGTGAGCACCACCGGGTTGCGCACCCCGGCGGCCAGCCAGCCCCGGGTGATCCGGTCCCGGGAGGCGACGTACCCGTCCCAGGCGTCCATGCTGGTGACGGTCAGCGGCCCGGAGTTGTTGTCCCGCTGGGCGAAGAACACCTGCTGGCCGAGGATGTCCCAGCGGGCGTCGGAGCGGCGGAAGCCGTCCAGCAGCCACGCCTCCTGCTCGGCGCCGGTGATCGACCGGGCCGGGTCGGCGGCCGCCGCGCAGTTGCGGTAGCCGTCGCCGCAGGCCTGGTCGTCGCGGTACTGCCGGGTGTCGAGCATGTGGAAGGTGGCCAGCCGGCCCCAGCGCACCCGCCGGTAGAGCTGCATGTCGACGCCGCGCGGGACCGAGGTCCGTCGCAGCGGCATGTTCTCGTAGTACGCCTGAAACGCCGCCGCCCGCCGCGCGGCGAAGTCCGGGTCCGGCGCCTCGGGCGTCTCGTCGGCCCAGTTGTTCTCCACCTCGTGGTCGTCGAAGACCACCACCCACGGCGCGACGGCGTGCGCGGCCTGCAGGTCCGCGTCGGTCTTGTACTGCGCGTGCCGCTGCCGGTAGTTGGCCAGCGTCCGGGTCTCCGGGCCCTCGTGGTCGCGGGGGTTGCCGCCCGGGACGTTGTACGTGTCCTTCGCGTACTCGTACTGGTAGTCGCCGAGGTGCAGGATCAGCTCCGGCTCGGTCTCGGCCAGCCGGCGGTAGGCGGTGAACCAACCGTGCTCGTACTGGGAGCAGGAGGCGAAGCCCATGGCGAGGGTGGCCGGCAGGCTCCACGGCGCGGGCGCGGTGCGGGTGCGGCCCACCGGCGACAGGTGACCCTCGGCGCGGAAGCGGTAGAAGTACTCCCGGCCGGGCAGCAGCCCGTCCAGTTCGACGTGCACGCTGTGTGCCGACCCCGGCCGGGCCCACGCCACGCCCCGCCGGACGACGTGCCGGAACCGCTCGTCGGCGGCGAGCTGCCACTGCACCGGGACGACCCGGTCGGGCATCCCGCCGAGGCCGTCCTCGGCCAGCGGCTGCGGCGCCAGTCGGGTCCAGAGCACGAAGCCGTCGTGGTCCGGGTCGCCGGAGGCCACCCCGAGGGTGAACGGGTACGGCAGCCGCCGGGTGCCGGCGGACGACGTCGGCGCCGGGCCGAGGGGCTCGGCGCCGGCCGCCGCCGGCAGCGCGGCGACGGCACCGGCGGCGCCGACGGCCGCGCCGGTGAACAGGATGGTGCGTCGGGACAGTGCCACGAAATCCTCCCCAGAGTCCGGTTCTCGCCGACCTGGGGAGCGTCCCGAGCGTGGGTGACCGCCAGATGACGGGAAGGGCCCCTCGCCGCCGCCAACAGCCGAACAAGGGGCCCCTCCGCAGCACTCAGACGGCGAGATCCCGCCGGGTGAACGCGGCGGTGCCGACCGCGACGAGCAGGGCGGTGACGCCGAGCAGCAGCAGCGCGCCGACCGGCTGCACGCCGTCGACCAGCGGCGAGCCCCCCAGGTACCAGTGGAACGGGGAGAGCTCCCGCGCCCAGGTGAGCCCCTCGACCTGGGGGAAGACCGAGTTGGCCAGGTAGCCGAGCACGGCGACGCCGGCCCCGGCGCCGAGCGCGGCGGCCCGCCGGCCGGTGGCCGCCCCGACCGCGAAGGCGAGTGCGGCGAAGGCCAGCCCGAACAGGGCGAGGTGCAGGGTCATCGCGGCGAATCCGTCGGCGCCGATCCCGTCGAACTCGGCGGGTCCGCTCAGCCCCACCATGGCCAGGCCGAGCAGGACGGCGATCGCGACGATGCCGGCCGCCACCGCGGCGAAGCGCAGCAGGGCGAGCCGTGCCCGGCCGACCGGGTGGGCGAGCACCAGGTCCAGCGTGCCGGCCTCCTCGTCGCCGGCCACCGCCCGGGCTCCCGCCGCGATGGCGAAGACGGCGACCAGCAGCGGCACCAGCAGCCCGTAGACGGCGCTGCCGAGGTAGCCGGCGGCGCTGGTCAGGTCGCTGTAGTTGAACGCCTCCAGCACCCCCTCCGGATACGCCTCCAGCGCCTTGGTCATCTCGGGGGTCTGCATCGTCGGCCAGAACGAGGCGTACATCGCGCCGACGGCGACGATCGCCACGGTCCAGCCGATCAGCGACCGGCGCGCGTCGTGCAGCGCCTTGGTGAACGGGTCACGCAGCAGCACGGACGGACTCCTCCCGCGAGTAGTAGCCGAAGAACAACTCCTCCAGGTCGGGCTCCTCGGAGAGCAGCCCGACCACGGTGTGCCCGGCGGCGGCCTTGACCAGCGCGTCGGCCCGCCCGTCCAGCCGGCACCGCAGCGTGGTCCCGGTGACGGCGACCTCGCTGACGCCGGGCAGGGCGGCGAACTCCGCCGCCGTGACCGGGTCCGCGAAGCTGATCTCGACCCGGCGGACGGCCTGTTCGCGCAGCTCCTCGACCCGGGCCACGGTGACCAGCCGGCCCTCGCGGATGATGCCGACCCGGTCGGCGGTCTGCTGCACCTCGCTCATCACGTGCGAGGACATGAAGACCGTCCGCCCGTCGGCCCGCGCCTCCCGGACCATGGCGAGGAACTCCTGCTGGAGGAACGGGTCCAGGCCGCTGGTCGGCTCGTCGAGGACGAGCAGTTCCGGGTCGTGCATGAACGCCTGCACGACGCCGACCTTCTGCCGGTTGCCCTTGCTGAGCCCCTTGATCCGCCGGCCGAGGTCCAGGTCGAGCCGGGCGGCCAGCTCGTCGATCCGGGCCCGCGGCACCCCGCCGCGCAGGTTGCCCAGGTAGGTGAGCAGCTCGCCGGCGGTCTGCCGGCCGTCGACCACGAAGTCGCCGGCCAGGTAGCCGACCCGGCGGCGCAGCGCGACCCCGTCGCGGCGGGGGTCGGCGCCGAGCACGCTGATCCGGCCGCTGGTCGGGCGGATCAGGTCGAGCAGCAGCCGGATCGTGGTGGACTTGCCGGCCCCGTTGGGGCCGAGGAACCCGTACACCTCGCCGCGCTCGACCCGCAGGTCCAGCCCGGTCAGGCCCCGGTTGCGGCCGTACGTCTTGACCAGGTCCGCCGTCTCGATGGCAGCGTCAGCCATCGCCCTCTCCCTTCCCCGTGTACTCGGACTCGAAGCGTTCGACGAGCCTGGGCATCTCGCGTTCGATGAACGCGTAGAAGTCGCGCATCACCCGCAGCCGCTCGCTGCCGGGCGCTTCCTCGCCGCCGATGACGGCGAGCCCCTGCTCCATCAGTTCGCGGAACACCCGGAACTTGGCGGCGTCGGCGGCGATCCGGATGATCGCGTCGGGCCTGACCTCGTACGCGTGGCCCCGATGGCCCGGCGCCGGCACCCGCCGGGCCAGGCCGCTGCTCTCCAGCAGCCGCATGCCGGTGCTGACCGAGCCCTTGGACAGCCCGAGCCCCTCGGCGAGCTGGCTGCTGGTCTGGCCCGGCGGGTCGCAGATCAGCAGCCAGCCGAGCAGCTTCCCGTACGCCGGCGGCAGGCCGAGCCCGCTCAGCACGACGGCGGCGTCCTCGGCGTAGCGGCGCTGGGCGGAGAGTTCCGTCATCAGCTCCTCGTTTCGAACGTTCAGTAAGTTCTGAACGAAGAGTACGCGCGTCGACGGCGGATGGAAAGCCCGGGGAGCGACATCCGCGTTGGCCGGTGGTGCTCGGGGCCGCGCGGTATCCCCGGCCCTGGCCGGTGGTGCCGTGGGCTGGTGGGGAGGTGAGCCCTCGGCGATCGTGGGGTCGGGCGGAGCGACGCCCCGCCGGGGGCACCGGCGCGACCGGCGCCGCCCACCCCACGATCGCCCGGTCGGCCGAGGGTCAGGGGGTGGCGAGGGCGAGTTGGGTCACCCGAACCTTGGTGGCCAGGGCGTCGAGCAGGCCGCGCAGCAGCGTCTCCGTGGTCTCGTCCCGGACGGTGCCGTCGAGAGCGAGCTTCTCGTGCGCGTTCGTCACGATGACCTCCGGCTTGCTGAGCACGGCCGAGTCGGTCCAGAGGAAGAGCTGCCGGAGCTGGAGCTGGGCCCGCACGGTGCCCATGCCGGTCGGCGCCGCGCCCATGATGGCCACCGGCTTGTGCGCCAGGGGCGACACCCACGAGGTGATCGGGAAGCTCGGCCGGGACGCCCAGTCGAGGGCGTTCTTCAGCACGCCCGGCACGCCGTAGTTGTACTCCGGGGTGGCGATCAGCAGCGCGTCCACCGCCGCGATCCGCTCGCGGAGGTCGACCACGGCCGCCGGCGGCTCGGCCTCGATGTCCTCGCTGAACGGCGGGATGGCGCCGAGGCCGTCGTACTGCTCGATGGTCAGCCCTTCGGGGGCGAGGCGCTGCGCGGCCCGGATCAGCGCCGTGTTGAACGACGCGTCGCGCAGGCTGCCCGAGATGGCGAGGACCGAAAGGTCGGACATGTGGATCTCCTCCGTCGGATGCCCACCGCTACTTGCGTGAGCTGCTCAATAGTAGAGCTTATCAACTATTGAACCGCAAGTAGGATGTACGTCATGGCGCAGCGCACTGTTTCCTCCGCCCGGCTCGACCCGGGCGACCGCTCCGGGCTGGCGGGCGACGTGGTGCGCCGGATCATGCACATCGCCTCGGCGATGCGGCACCACCAGGGCCTGGAGATCGGCCAGTTGGGGCTCACCCCCGCGGCCGCCCGGGCCCTGCACGAGCTGGACCCGGACCGACCGCTGCCGGCCCGGGATCTCGCCGAGGTGCTGAACTGCGACCGGTCCAACGTGACCGCCCTGGTCGACAAGCTGGAGCATGCCGGGCTGGTGGAGCGGCGCATCGACCCGGCGGACCGGCGGCAGAAGACGCTGGTGGTGACCGAGGAGGGCCGGCGGGTCCGGGCGAGGGTCCGCGAGGTCATGTCGGACTCCCGACTGCTCGCCGGGCTCACCGACGAGGAGCTGGGCAGCCTGCGCGAGCTGGTGTGGAAGGTCTCCGACGGCGGCTGCCCCGAGTCGTGCGGCGAGGACTGACCCGCCCCGCGTGGTTCGTGTCCGAGTGGGCGAGCCGGGCGCTCGTCGGTAATGCTGTCCGACGTGACCACCCCGCAAGATCTCGACGACCGGTTCCGGGAGGCGCTGGCCGCGCTGGCCGCCCCGCAGCAGCGGCGTGACCCGGCGCGGCCGGTCACCGACGACGCGACGCTCACCGGCGCGCGGGTGCTGGACCTCTTCGACGCCCAGCTGACCAGCCGCCAGCTAGACCTCGCCGGGCGCTGGCTGCGCAGCTTCGGCGAGGGGTTCTACACGATCGGCTCCGCCGGCCACGAGGGCAACGCCGCGGTCGCCGCCGCCCTGCGCGCCGGCGACCCGGCCCTGCTGCACTACCGCTCGGGCGCCTTCTACTGCGTCCGGGCCGGTCAGGCCGCCGAGGCGACCGGGCCGGAGCCGGCCGGCCAGGCCACCACGTCCGTCCCCGCCGACCACCCCGTCGACGCCGGGCCCGCCGCCGGCCCACCCGCTCCCGGCGACGCCGTCCGGGCGGACGAGCCGACCGGCCCCGCCGCGGACCGGCCGCTCCCGCCGGGGTACGCCGAGGCGGCCCGCGACGTGCTGCGGGGGATGGTCGCGTCCAGCCGGGAGCCGATCGCCGGCGGGCGGCACAAGGTCTTCGGCCGGGCCGACCTGGCGGTCGTCCCGACCACCTCCACCATCGCCTCGCACCTGCCCCGCGCCGTCGGGATGGGGCTGGCGGTGGAACGGCTGCGCCGGTTGGACACCGCCGGCCGGCGGGCCGGCGACGGCGTGCGCGCCGGCAGCGGTGGGGGCGCGGCGCACGCGTCCTGGCCGCCGGACGCCATCGTGGTCTGCTCGTTCGGCGACGCCTCCGTCAACCACGCCAGCGCCACCGCGGCGTTCAACACCGCCGGCTGGTACGACCACACCGGCCTGCGCATCCCGGTGCTCTTCGTCTGCGAGGACAACGGCCTGGGCATCAGCGTCCGCTCCCCGCAGGGGTGGGTGGAGACCACGCTGCGGGCGAAGCCGGGGATCCGCTACTTCGCCGCCGACGGCGGCGACCTGGTGCGGGTGTACGAGGTGGCGGCCGAGGCGGCGGCCTGGGTGCGCCGGCACCGGCGCCCCGCCGTGCTGCACCTGTCGACGGTGCGGCTGATGGGGCACGCCGGCGCGGACGCCGAGACCGCGTACCGCGGCGCCGGGGAGATCGCCGCCGACCTGGACCGGGACCCGCTGGTCGGCACCGCGCGGCTGCTGGTCGGGGCGGGCGTCGCCACCGGCGAGGAGTTGCTGGCCCGTTACGACGAGGTCGGCTGGCAGGTGCGCCGGATCGCCGAGGAGGTGCTGGACGAGCCGAAGCTGGCCGCCCCGGCCGAGGTGGTGGCGCCGCTGGCCCCGCGGCGGCCGGTGCGGGTCGCCCGGGCGGTGGCCGACGCGGCGGCCCGGGCCAGCGGCCCCGGCGCCGGCGCCCGGGCGGAGGCGTTCGGCGGGAAGCCGCCCGAGCTGACCGGCCCGCTGACCCTGGCGCAGAGCATCAACGCCGCGCTCGCCGACGGGATGCTCGACCACCCGCAGATGGCCGTGTTCGGCGAGGACGTCGGGGTGAAGGGCGGCGTGTACGGGGTGACCAAGGGGCTGCGGGACCGGTTCGGCGCCGCCCGGGTCTTCGACACCCTGCTCGACGAGACCTCGATCCTCGGGCTCGGGCTCGGTGCCGGGCTGGCCGGGATGCTGCCGGTGCCGGAGATCCAGTACCTGGCGTACCTGCACAACGCCGAGGACCAGGTGCGTGGCGAGGCGGCCACCATGCAGTTCTTCTCGCAGGGGGCGTTCCGCAACCCGATGGTGGTGCGGGTGGCCGGGCTGGCGTACCAGGAGGGCTTCGGCGGGCACTTCCACAACGACAACTCGGTGGCCGTGCTCCGGGACGTGCCCGGCCTGGTGATCGCGGTGCCGGCACGGCCGGACGACGCGGCGCCCATGCTGCGCACCTGCCTGGCCAGCGCGGCGGTGGACGGCAGCGTCTGTGTCTTCCTGGAGCCGATCGCGCTCTACCACACCCGTGACCTCTACGCCGACGGTGACGGCGAGTGGCTGGCCCCCTACGCCGAGCCCGGCGCGTGGACCGGCGGGCACGTGCCGATCGGCCGGGCCCGGGTCTACGGGGTCGGCTCCGCCGAGGACGTCACGATCATCACGTTCGGTAACGGGGTGCGGATGTCCCTCCGCGCGGCGGCGGCCCTCGCCGACGAGGGGATCGGCACCCGCGTGGTGGACCTGCGCTGGCTCGCCCCGCTGCCGGTGGCCGACATCATCCGGGAGGCCGCGGCGACCGGCCGGGTGCTGGTGGTGGACGAGACCCGCAGGTCGGGCGGGGTCGGCGAGGGCGTGATCGCCGCCCTGGTCGACGCCGGATATGTCGGCGCCGCGCGGCGAGTGGCCGGAGTTGACTCGTTTGTACCATTAGGCCCGGCGGCGCGTCAGGTTCTGGTCTCCGAGGAAGCAATTACCCAGGGTGCCCGTACGCTCCTGGCACGGTAAATTCCGTTCCACCCGGTGCGCCACTTGCGCGGGGAGCCACAACTGTGTGGACTTGCCTGACGGCGTCGCACGACGCCGCCGGCAGGGATGAGATGAGGAGGCACGCGACAGTGAGCGCGACCGCTGGTCAGGCCGCCGACGGGGTACGCAGCCTGGCGGACCGGTTCGGGATCGAGCCGGGGATGGTCGTCATGGAGATGGGGTACGACGACGACGTCGACCAGGATCTCCGGGACGCCCTGACCGACCGCTGTGGAGAGCTGGTCGACGAGGACACCGACGAGGTGGTCGACGCGGTGCTGGTCTGGTACCGCGACGGCGACGGTGATCTCTTCGAGCTCCTCGTCGACGCCCTCGGCCCGCTGGCCGACAACGGTGTCGTGTGGCTGCTCACGCCCAAGGCCGGGCGCGAGGGGCACGTCGAGCCGAGCGACATCGCCGAGTCCGCGCCCACCGCGGGCCTCCAGCAGACCTCGACCGTCAACGCCGGCCGGGACTGGAGCGGCGCCCGCCTCGTCCTGCGTCGCGGGGCCAAGGGCAAGAAGTAGGCCGTCCGGCGGCACCTGGCGGCGCCCGCCGCCGGGTGTGGCAGGCTGATGCCCACCTGATCCCATTCCTGAGGAGCTCGCATGCCGATCGAGGTTGGCGCCGAGGCGCCGGACTTCGTGCTCAAGGACCAGAACAACCAGGAGGTCCGGCTCTCGGACTTCCGTGGCAAGCGCACCGTGCTGCTGGTCTTCTACCCGCTGGCCTTCACCGGCATCTGTCAGGGTGAGCTGTGCGAGGTGCGGGACAACCTCAACGAGTACGTCAACGACGACGTCCAGGTGCTGACCGTCAGCGTCGACTCGGTCTACGCCCACAAGATCTGGGCCGACCGGGAGGGCTACCAGTTCCCGCTGCTGGCCGACTTCTGGCCGCACGGCGCGGTCGCCCAGGCGTACGGCGTCTTCAACGACGTCGCCGGCATCGCCAACCGGGGCACCTTCGTCATCGACAAGGCGGGCGTGGTGCGCTTCGCCGAGATGAACATGCCGGGGGAGGCCCGCGACCAGCAGGGCTGGCGCAAGGCGCTGGCCGAGGCCGTCGCGGCCTGACCAACCGGGCACGCCGTACGACCGGGTCGAGGGGTGGCAGGGTAAGCTAGCCAGCCTCCGGCCCGCCGTACGGGCGTTCCGGGCGCGTAGCTCAGTGGGAGAGCACTCGCCTTACAAGCGAGGGGTCGCAGGTTCGAAACCTGCCGCGCCCACACTCTGAACAGCATGCGAGCGGGGCGCCGGATGACCGGCGCCCCGCTTCGTCTCAGTTGTCGTCTCAGTTCGTCCTGTTCCAGAGCAGCCCGGCGACCTGCTCGGCGATGCCTGCCGTAATCTCAGGGGCTAAGTGCTGGTAGCGCGTCGTCATGGCCATCTGGGACCAGCCCATGACCTCCATGACGGCGCGGGTTGGCACGCCGAGGACCAGGAGCATGGTCGCGGCGGTGTGTCGGGCGTCGTGCAACCGGGCGTCCCGCACGTGCGCTTCCTTCAGCAGCGCTTTCCATGCGTCGTGATCGGCGCGCGGGTCGATCGGCCTGCCGTTGGGCTGCGTGAAGACCCAACCGCCTTCCTCCCAGAGTTGCGCGGCTGTCTCACGTTCCTTCTCCTGTGTCGCCTTGTGCTGCTTGAGCGCTTCGAGCAGGGGCGTCGGGATGCCGATGGCGCGCCGCCCGGCCCGAGACTTCACGTCAACCTCCTTCAGGCCGCCACCGTGGCGCTGAGGACACTTGCTGGCGTGCCGGGTGCAGCTCGGTGGGCACGGCGGTGGGCAGGCTCGCTGGTGCCGCTTGCAGCCTGGCGGGCACGGCGCGGTCTTGTGCAGGCGAGCGCCGCAGGCATGCGGGTCGTCGCACCCGTGCAGGATCTCGCCGTGCCCTGCAGAAAGCCATGGCGGCACGATGGGGCAGAGGGCCGGCGCCCGAGGGACGAGGCGGCCAGGCGGGCGGGGCGGGCTGGTCTCAGTTGAGGTATCGATCGCCCCTGTGCACCCGTGAGTGCGGGCGCCTGTCGGAGAGCCCGGTCCGCGGACGGTAGGGATGGGATGCATCCCTACCGCCACCGACCCAGGCAAGCCGAGCAGACCAGGGCCAGGGCGGCAAGGTCGTACGTCCAGTAGGACGCTCGGCCCTGGCCCTGGCCCTGGCCCGCTCCAACGGTGTGTGGGTTGGTGGCAAACGGGATGGAAACAGCTGTAGGTACGAATGTTGTGTCGGATTTACGACTCCCACCTACTGGCAATTCCGTGTAACCTAACCCTTCCATTGCGTCAGGCAGGGAGCGGCGTGGGGCACATAACGAAATTTGCAGTCGAGGGCCTTTTTCATAAAGCCAGCCACGTAATTGACTTCTGTTCAGATGGTCCGGTAACCATCATTGCGGGGCCTAACGGCGTCGGAAAAACTCACATTCTTCGGCTATTGCAAGCCGCGCTTACGCCGAATTTTCACACCTTGAAGGCAATGCCTTTCGAGAGCCTAGAGATTACATTCTCGAATCAGCGACGACTTGCAATCAGCAAGGAGGACGATGACGAGGGTCAAGAGCAGATCCTCCTAGAAGGGTTGGGCCCGAAAGGCGGCAGGATCGGCAAGATCGCAATACCCCTCATCTTTTACCGGACGGAGCCGTTCGACCACCCCCGCTACTGGTTCCGCACCGCTTCGGGCTGGATAAACCGAAGGACGGGTGAACGGCTACCTTCACACCTCAATCCTGGCCGAAATTTGAGGTATCTCTCTGACGATACACCATTCAACCTGGATGATGAACTGGGCGACATCGACTGGCTCAAGTCGCTTATTGGTGATCGCAATCCAATCCTGATTGATACCAAGCGGTTGGATACCCTGCCCGTTCAAAATCGTGCCGAAGAACCTCCGCCGCAAGCGCCGTCGCGAATCAACGAGTATATAGAACAGGTAAAGCTGCAGGTATCCGACGCGAGGCGCGCTTCGCTGCTGGAGTCACAGGCGGCAGACCAAAGCTTTGCGGCTCGAGTGCTGAAGCGATCGAGAAAGACCATTCCAGAGGTCGAACTCAAGAAGCGGTACGAAGAAATCGCGGAACGACACGCCGAGCTGCATAGAAGTGGGCTTTCGGGAGGGGCCGTCGAGGTCGAGTTCCCTTCCAGTGGCACGGACGCAACAGAACGGCGCATCCTGACGGTATTCCTCAACGACTGGGCGCGCAAGCTAGAACCGTTCCGTGAAGTGAATGATAAGTTGACGGCGCTTAGGCGGATCGTTAATGACAAATTCTTGGATAAAAAGCTAAGCCTGGATAAATCTGGCGCCCTTGCTTTCTCTTCCACGGTGGACGGCTCTCATATTCCAGTAACTTCACTTTCTTCCGGTGAGCAGCATATCCTTGCCTTGTTCACAATGCTATTGTTTTCTGCCCAGCCAGGCTCGATGGTGCTTATTGACGAACCCGAAATCTCTCTACATGCGGCCTGGAAACATGCCTTCCTGACCGACATATCGGAGGTCGCGAAGATCGCAGACCTTCAGGTCGTATTTGCTACTCACTCATCAGGAATTGTGAATGGGAGATGGGATCTGGTCAGGGAGTTGGGGGTGTGAGAATGGCAATTCCCGCACAGCGCTCCCTGCAGAGCTATGACCGACTAGCGGATAGGATTCGTCTTCACCGCCAAGCGGACCGACGGCCAGTGGTAGTTGTTGAAGGGCCAAGCGATAGGCAGTCGCTAGAAAATATTTTCGAGTCCACGTTTTCCTACTTCCCGGCTGGCAGTCGTAGGCAGGCGATAGAGGTCGCAAGGCAACTTCACAACTGGAGAACTCCTCGCTTCGTTTGTGTGGTCGACCGGGACTTCGACGATGAAGTTGCCGCCCGGGAGGCCGAAGGCCTTCCGCTCTTCGCTTATGAGAATGCAGACCTGGAAGCTATGGCATCCCAGACCGATGCTTTCCGTCGGCTGATGACAGAACTTGGAAGCCAGACCAAGATCGAGGATTTTGGAGGAATCTCGGCCCTGACGGCGAAGTTGTTCGCCATTGTGGAGCCAGTGTCCCGGCTGCGAGCTGCCAACTACTGCTATTCGTGGGGTCTTGCTTTCGACCAGGTTGATCTAGCGTCAAAGATCAATCAGCGGAGCCTTGAACTGAACCTTAACGGCTACTGCGCCGCTCTAAGTGCCACGGCCTCCCATGATCCGCCACAGTCCGTCCTGGTGGCGTACGCGACTGGCGCCACTCGTCTGAAGTCGCCGCCGACTTGTCCTCGCGGATCCTCACCGTATTACCGCGGACGGGACCTTCTGGCAGCGGCCGGGGTGGCACTTAGACACGTCGTGGGAACGTGCGCCAAAGCAGCAACTGATGTGACGATTCTTGAGGGCGCTCTTCGTGCGGCAATGCCGCACGATGTTCGGGCAAACTCCTGGGCTCGGGAGTTAAGAGACTTGCTAGCTCCCGCAACGTCTGCTACTTGATTGCCCTACGCGCAGCCGGCTGGCAGTCCCCCGTCATCGTGGTGACCCTGCTGGCGCTGGCGTTGCCGGTTATCCGCTTGACATCGGCGGTAGCTTCCCCGGTGGTTGGTAGCTACCAATGTGCGCCAACCAGCCGGGTAGCGTAGCCCAGAGTGGCAGCGGCATCGCCGGACGCGCGGTGAAGCAGGTTGTAGAGGCCGTTCAAGCCGTCAGGGTCTACGTAGAGGCCGCTCATGGTCCTCCGTTGATCGTTGGCTCACACTTCGTGGCAGCGTAGAGGCAGCCTCCATGACGATCGACGGTCACAGCGGCGTGCTACCAGCCCGTTACTGCACTGCGCCTGCGCTCGCCGTGTTGGGCGTCGGTTCCTCGCTGCCTAGCCGCTCTCGTAGCTCGCTGGGCATCCGTCTCAGTTCTCGTCCCGTTCACTGACGTTTAGGGCGGGTCGGGAGCGGTGGTAGGTGTCGATCTCTCCTGGTGATGGATGCCAGTGGACCTCTCTGGACAGAGCGTCATGGAACTTACAAGCGAGGGGTCGCAGGTTCGAAACCTGCCGCGCCCACCACCACCTGAACAGGCAGATCCGCTGGTCGGGATTGCGCTTCGTTGCTCACGGATCGAGTGGTTCGACGACCTGTTTCCGGACGTGTTGATAGATCACCGAGCTGCGGAAGCCGACGATCTCGCGGCGTCCGCTGAACTTGTCCATGAGGAAGGTGTGCAGGCTGTCCACGCCGGGCACGGCGACGTGGACGAGGAAGTCGTCGCCGCCCGCGACCACGAACACCGACAGCACCTCGGGCAGCCCCATCGCGTACTTCTTGAAGCCGTCGATGACGGTGCGGCTCAGCGGCCGGACCTGCACGTGCAGTAGTGCCTGAACGCCTCGGTTGAGGGCGGTCAGGCTGATCTCGGCATGGTAGCCGGTGATCACGCCTCGATCCCTCAGCGCCCGCACACGCTCGAGGCAGGTCGACGGCGCGATGCCGACGGCGCGGGCCAGTTCGCGGTTGGTCTGCCGCGCATGTGTCTGCAGATGCTGGATGATCGCCGCATCAAGTTCGTCCATGGCCAAGATCTTGCCATTTTCCCCGAACGACGTTCGGTGAGAGTCAGTCGCTGCCGCTCAGGTGTCTAATCTCGGTCCCGATCTGACGGGCAGGCGAAGGGGAAGCCATCATGGCCGCGACCAACATCGACACCGAGTCCATGCACGAACACGTCGTCGTCAGGCGGGGCGCACGATCCGGCCTGCCGATCGTCGTCGCGGTGCACTCCACCGCGCTCGGCCAGGCCATCGGCGGATGCCGGCTGGCGCACTACCCACACTGGCGCGACGGCCTGGACGACGCGCTACGGCTCTCGGCCGCGATGTCGGACAAGTGCGCGCTGGCCGGGCTGCCCAACGGTGGCGGTAAGACCGTCGTCGCACTGCCCCCCGGCGTGACACTGGACGGCGCCGCCCGTCGGGCGGTACTGCACGATGTGGGCGACGTCATCGCCGGCCTGACCGGCACCTACGCGACGGGCCCGGACGTGGGCACCGGCCCGGACGACATGGTGACGATCGCCGAGCGGACGCCGTACGCGTTCTGCCGACCGGTTGGCGCCGGTGGCAGCGGCGACTCCTCCGAGCACACCGCCGTCGGCGTCCTCGCCGCACTGCACGCGCTGTGCGCCGAGCGGTTCGGATCGTCCGATCTGTCCACACGCAGCTTCGCCGTGCTCGGCCTTGGCCGCGTCGGCGGCCACGTGCTGCGGATGCTCGCCGACGCCCGCGCGACGCTGGTGGCAAGCGACGTCGACGACAGTCGACGTGCGCTCGCCGGCGCCGCCGGCGCGGCCTGGGCCAGCCCGCGGGACTGCCTGACCGCCGACGTGGATGTGCTCGTCCCCGCCGCCCTCGGCGGCCTGCTCACCCCGCACACGGTGTCGGAACTGCGCTGCGCCGCGATCGCCGGACCGGCCAACAACCAACTCGACACCCCGGCCACCGCTGACCTGCTGCACCAGCGTGGCATCCTCTGGGCCCCGGACATCATCGTGAGTGCCGGCGGCATCATCCACGCCACCGCCGTCGAACTACATCACGAGACCTCCACCCAGGCCACCGTCCGGGTCCACGGCATCGCCGACAGCCTCACCGACATCCTGCGCACCGCCGGCGTCACCGGCACGACCCCGGCCGACGCCGCCCGCTCCCAGGCCCGCCAACGCATCTGTAGCGCCCACCACTGACCACAGCCACCACCGACCTCCGATCCCCCTGGAGCACCCCCCCACATGACCCCGGCAACCAAACTCGTGATCGTCATCCGTGCCGACCTACCAGCCGCATGGGCGGCCAACGCCGCGGCAGTGCTCGCGTTGAGCCTCGGCGGCCGGCTGCCCCGTCCCCCGGCGGCCGAGGCCAAGGACGGCTCCGGCGAGCCGCACGCCGGGCTGAACCCCCACCCGGTGCCGATCCTGAGCGCCACCGCCGACCAGCTCCGCGAACTGCATCGAACGGTGCGCGCCGACGGCGACCTGATCACCGTGGCCTTCAACGAGGTCGCCCGACGGGCCCGCACGCACGACGACTACCTGGCCGCGCTCGCCGCGACACCCGCGGACGAGATCCACTACCTCGCCGTCGCGGTGTTCGGCCCACGCAACCGAATCACCGCCCTGACGAAGCGATTCTCCCTCTACGCCGCCGACGCGCCGGTCACCGCACAGCCGGACGCCACCCACAGGAGAGCCGGGCTGTTCCCCACCGCCGATGACCGCCGGTTCAGCGCACCCGCCAACGGCAGTGAACGGCAGCTGCTGCACGACATGCTGCGAGCCCAGCGCAATACGCTGAAGTTGAAGTGCTCGGACGTCGGGGATGACCTGGCTCGCCGAACGGTGCCACCATCGACGCTGTCGCTGCTGGGTCTGATCCGCCACCTCGCCGACGTGGAGCGCCGCTGGTTCCGCCAGGTCCTGGCCGGGCAGCACGCACCCCCGCTGTTCTCGTCCCCAACCCACCCCGACGGCGACTTCGACAACGCCGTAGCCGATCCCGCCGTCGTCGCGGCGGCCCGTCGGGCCTGGCACGACGAGATCACATTCGCCGACACGTTCATCGCCAACGCCGACAGTCTCGACGTCGAGGGCCACGACAGCTGGCGCGGTACCGTCTCGCTGCGCTGGGTCCTCGTCCACCTGATCGAGGAGTACGCCCGCCACAACGGACACGCCGACCTGCTCCGCGAACGCATCGACGGAACCATCGGCATGTAGCCGCTCCATCACGATCGGCGCGCTGGCCTGACCGATGATTTTCCGCGCCGTGCTGGTCCGTACGCCGAGTACCGACCAACGGATGGCCGACACCATGCGTGCCTCCAACGGCACGTCCCCGCTCGACAACCAGTCGAACAGCGGTCCGGGCTGCACTGCCCGGGATCGTGGCGCAGGACGCATTCGAGCAGGCCGAGACGACCCCGCTGGACGGTGATGTGCAGCTCTCGCTCGACGGCGTCCGCGTGGTCGTCGAGACATGTGGACAGGACGGTCGCGTCGCCGAGATCGACGGTCCTCTCAAGATCCATGCGCGGGGGCTACGACCGCCTCGGCAGTGGAGAAGTCCCCTGAGGAGGGTCGCCGATCACCGCGTCGACCGGGTGGCGAGAGGTGTCGGGCGCCCGGAATGTCGGAGGACGATCGCGCCGCGGTCGCGCGGGGACGGCGGTCATCCGTCAGGTCGGGGTGTTCAGTTGGCGGGCCAGGGAGCGCAGCCAGGGCTCGGCCAGCGCGGGCTCGCCGTCGATCGCTCGGGCGAGAGCGCGACGTCCGAGAGGGCTGCGGCCGTACCTCACCAGGGCGACCGCCTCGGCAAGTGCCTGGCGCGTCCCGGCCGCACGGTCCGGGCCGTCGTCGGGCAGGTGCCAGCGGTCGGGCCGGAAGGATCGGGTGAGCTTCGTCTGGTGGTCGCCGAGATACGACCACACGATGCGGTCGAGGGAGACGTTCACCACCGCCCTGGCCGGGAGGCAGCGGGTCCATCCGGCGTGCTGCTGCCACCGCCAGGTCTTGGGGCTCGTGTGGAGACGCTGGGTGACACCGATGAAGCGGAGCTTGCGCCGGACGACGTCCCAGGGCTCGCGAGCCTCGGTGATCCATTCGTGCAGCAGGTTGAACAACTCCGTGAACGTCGAGCCCTCCCAGACCACGTCCACGAAGACCACGGGACGGGTGCGACGGGCCAGGGCCTGCGGCGTCACACCCAGCTCCGTCAGGACACGACGTGCCGCCGCTCGCTGCCCGGCTGTCAGAGCCGGGAGCCGCCACCTGTGCCGTCCTGTCCCGATCGGCCGCCGCGCGAACGAGAACGGTAGCCGCGCCAGGCGCTGCTCGGTGGAGACACCCGCCAACGCGCCGCTGAGAAGGTCGAACATCGAGTCCAGAGACCTGCCGACGAACAACAGGTCGCCGTTGCCGCTGCGGGCCAGAGTCTTGCCGCCGCACTCCACCAGGTCATCGACGAACCACAGGTTCGGCTCGGCCGTCCCCGCCAGCATCGAGCCGAGTTGGTCGGGCGTCGCCAGGTCCCAGCGGAACGGCAGATTGGCCTCGACCCGCTCGCGCACCGCCACGATTCTGCCAACCAGCGCGGCGACAGGCGAGAGCGATTCGACGACGACCACCGTACGCACGGTCAGGCGGCGACGCCGCGTGGACGGACGGCGCCCGCTTCGGCCGCCATCGGCACCAACGTGGCGGGTACGCGAGCGGGCCGCCGGATGACCGGCGGCCCGCCATGTCCGGGGTGTCGTCGTCGCACATGATCGTGGCCTGGAACAGTCGCGTGAGGTCGGCTCGAATCGGGCAGGCGAACCGATCGCCTCGCCCGTTGGCGCGCGGGCCCGTGCGGTCAGAACCGCACGTTCGTCATCGTGTACCAGGTCGGCGCGAACACCGTGACGGCCAGCACGCCCAGGACCGCCGCCGACCCGAGAATCCCCGAGGTGGTGACGGGCGCGGGTGCGACGGGCCTGCGGTTCCACCGCCCGACCGCGATGAACGCCGCAACCCCGCCCAGCACGAGATTGGCGGGCACCAGCGCGTACTCGTCGCGCGTGAGGTGGAAGCCGGCTGCGAGGACCATCGTCAACGTCAGGCCGGCGGCGGCGAGCGGCGTCAGCTTCGGCTTGACCCGCGTCATCGTCGGCAGGATCAGGCCGACGCCCCCGAGGACCTCACAGGCTCCGACGAGGACGATGAGCACCTGCGGCACCGCCGCGTACCAAGCCACGGCCTGGGGAGCCGCCGCATACAGGGCCTCGTCGTACATCAGCACCTTGCCGAAACCGCTGCCGGCGAAGAAGAAGCCGGCAAGCACCTGCACCAGCCAGAGGATGCCGTTGAGGGTGAACCTCGCTCCACGAGCCCGCGCCCGCCGCTCCCTGTGCTCGACCAGGTTCACCTCGACGTGAGAGTTCATGTCCTGCGACTGCCTTTCTTCCGTCCTGCCTGCTGACGGGAGTCAGTCGACCATCGGCGCGTGGAGGCGTGCGCCGTCCCTGGGACACCGCGGGACACGGGAGACGCGGCACACCTGCGCAAACGTGCTTCCGTTCCGTTGTCGCGGGCTGGGACAGGTCATGGGGTCGCCCCTGCCGCGAACACTCCCACCGAGGACACCAGCGGCCCACACCGCCGCGGAGCGGAGCCGGACCAGCACGCGCCGGCGGGCGCCGGTCGATCGGCGCCCCCCGCGTCCGCGTTCGTCGTGCCGCTGGCCGGGCCGGCGGGTCAGCTCGCGCAGACGGCGTACGCGCGCACCTTCCAGTTGCTGCTGAAGCCGTCCTCGTCCTCCGCGGCGGAGACGGTCACGGTGGTCGACGTGGTGGCCCGCATCTGGGTCAGGCGCACCTCCCCGTCGCCGCCGAGGATCTCGCCGCCCACGCCGTGCACGCGCGTGCCGGTCGGGCAGCTGGCCGTGATCGAGCGGGTGGCGGCGGAGCTGTAGACGCTGTCGTCGATCACGCGCTGCTCACCGGGGAGCGGGTCGGCGCAGATCGCGGTGGCGTCCAGCCACCACGTGTCGTCGAAGCCGGTGCCGTCCTCGGCACCCGCCACCACGACGCTGTTCTGGTGGATGCGCAGGTCCTCCAGGACGACCTCGCTGTTCGGCGCCCCGACGACCGCGCCGCCGACCCCGATGGCGTGCTTGCCCACCGGGCATGACTTCTCGAACCAGTTCGAGGTGCCGAAGCTCGGCGCCGAACTGCCGGACACCATCACCAGGCCGGCCGGCGGCGTCGCGCAGATCGCGTTCGCCGTGACCGCCCAGTTGCCGGCGACGCCGTTCTCGTCCTCGCGTCCGGTGACCGAGTACGCGTCCCCACCGATCAGCGGCCGCATGATGTCCATGCCGACCTGCCCGAGGCCGGAACCGGTGATCGCGCCGCCACCGCCGATGACCTTGGTGCCGGCCGGGCAGGTCGCGTTCTGCGACTTCGCGCTGCTGTTGCTGGGGCCGGTCGTGGTCTTGATGCTCAGGCCGGGCACCGCCGCCACCGGCCCGGCGAGGGCCAGCTGGCCGAGCACGAGCGCGCTCAGCGTGGCCCCGCCCACGGCGGCCGTCCGACGCGACCACCGGGTGCCCCTCGATCCTTCTCGCATGGTGTCTTCCCTTCCTGGGGGTTGCTCGTTGCGATGACACCGGTAGGAGCGCGGTCGGGTCGGGATGCCAACAGAAAGCCCGAGGAAAAAAAATTCCGCCGTTTTACTGGACCGGTCGACGAGCAGCGAGGGACACGGATGGACACGGCGGGACAGGACGACACCACACTGGTCGAGGCGCTGCGTCGCGGCGAGCGGGTCGGGCTGGAGGGCATGTACCGGCGGTACGCCGACCGGCTGTACACGTACGCCCGGACCATGCTGCGCGAGCCGGACGCCGCCGCGGACGCCGTCCACGACGCGTTCCTCACCGCCGGTCAGCGCATCCACCAGCTCCGGGAGCCCGATCGGCTGCGCTCCTGGTTGTACGCCATCGTGCGCAACGAATGCCTCCGCCAGCTCCGCGAGCGGTCCCGCTCCCTGCCGCTGGAGGAGGCCGGCGAGCCGGTGGCCGACACCGCCGACCCGGCCACGGCCGTCAACGCCGAGCAGGTACGCGACCTGGTGCACGCGGCGGTCGCCGCGCTGAACCCGGGCGACCGTGAGGTGGTCCACCTGGCCATCCGCCACGACCTGTCGTCCGCCGACATCGGCGCGGCCCTCGGGGTGCCCACGAACCACGCGCACGCCCGGCTGTCGCGCGCGCGTTCGCAGCTCGAACGGGCGCTGGGGGCGCTGCTGGTGGCCCGCACCGGGGCCCGGGACTGCCCCACCCTCGCCGGCCTGGTCGACGGCTGGCAGGGCCGGCTCACGCCGACCCTGCGCAAGCGGGTCTCGCGGCACATCGAGAGTTGCGCGGTGTGCGGGCTGCTCCGGCGGGAACAGCTCAGCCCGTCCGCGCTGCTGTCGGCGTACCCGGCGCCGGCTTTCCTGGTCGTCGCCGACACGGTGTGGCCGAGACTGGCCGAGGTCTGGGCGACCGACGTCCTGGCCGACCCGGCGGGCGCGGTCACGGCCGACCCGGCGGCCGATCCGGCGGGCGCGGTCACGGCTGGCCCTGTGGCAGCGGCCGACGAATCGCCAGGCTCGGCGGATGCCAGCCCGGCGGACAACCCGGTCGGCGGGTCCACAGCGGCCGGCGAATCGGTGCCCCCGGACGGCGCGGCGGCCCTGGGCGAATCGGCGGCCCCGGACGGGGCGGCGGCCCCGGGCGGCGCGGCGATGCGGCGTGGGGCGGCGATGCGAGGCGGTGCGGCGGTGGCATCGGGCCGTGCGCCGCACGGCGTGCGGACCACCTCGGCGGTGGCCCGCGACCGGCGGCGTCGGCGGATGGGCGCGACTGCGGCTCTGCTGGTCCTTCTCGCCGTGCTCGGCACCTGGGCACTGTCCCCCGGCCGCCAGACCGCCGCGCGGGACGGCTCCGGCCGACCGGTGTCCGAGACGCGTGGAGCACCGGCCGGCGATCCGGCGGCACCCGCCGCCGCGCCGCTGCCGTCCGTCACCGCCACGGAAGCCGGCTCCCGCACCACCGCCGCGCCGGTGCCGCCCGGCGCCACCGACCCGACGTCCGGGACCGCAGCCGTCCCGGCGGGCGGCGACGGGGTCGCCCGGACCGGTGCGCCGGCCGCGCCGGAGGCATCCGGTGCCGTGCCGGGAGGCGCCGCGCCGACGACCTCCAGGCCACCGACGGTTCCCCGGCCGACCGCCACACCGCAGGTCGCCGCGCCGTTCACGGTCTCCGCCACGGCACGGGTCCGGTGCGGCGCGGAGACGTACAGCCTCGTGGTGCGGGCCACCGGCAGTGCCACGCTCCGTGCCGCCGAGGTCCGCTGGACACCCACCGGGGGCAGGACGTCGGTCCGGGCCATGACGGCGGACGGATCGGCGGCCCGGGCGACCGTCGGGCGGCTGCGCGCGGCGGCGCTGACCTGGTCGGTACGGGCGACCGCAGCGGACGGCCGCACGGCGCAGAGCGCGACCTACCCGATCACCGACCCGTGCGTCCGGCCGGGATAGCGAGACGGAGCGCGCTCCGATCCACCCCGGGCGGCGGCAGCGCGCCTCGTCCCCCGAGGGAGCGGCGAAGGCCGTGCCGCCGGGGTTGGATGAGAGGGTGAGCTACGCGGAGGTCAACGGGCTGCGCCTGTGGTACGAGGAGCACGGCACGGGCCGCCCCCTGGTGCTGCTGCACGGTGGCTTCGGCGCGGTGGAGATGTTCGGGGCCATCCTGCCGGCGCTGGCCGCGCGGCGGCGGGTGGTCGCGGTCGACCTCCAGGGGCACGGGCGCACGGCCGACGTCGACCGGCCGCTGCGCTACGAGTCGATGGCCGACGACGTCGCGGCGCTGATCACCCGGCTCGGCCTGGTGGAGGCCGACGTCCTGGGCTACTCGCTCGGCGGCGGCGTGGCGCTGCGTACCGCCATCCAGCATCCGGCGCTGGTGCGCCGGCTGGTCGTGGTCTCCGCGCCGTGCCGGCGGCGGGGCTGGTATCCCGAGGTGCTGGCGGGGATGCCGGAGCCCGACGAGGAGGCGGGCGAGCGGATGCGCGGCACCCCGCCGTACGAGCTCTACGCCCGCGTCGCGCCCCGGCCCGAGGGCTGGCCGACGCTCTGGGCGAAGACGGGCGAGTTGCTGCGGCGCGACTACGACTGGTCGGCCGAGGTGGCCGCCCTCGCGACACCCACCCTGCTCGCCTTCGCCGACGGTGACTCGGTCACCACCGCGCACATGGTGGAGTTCTTCGGGCTGCTCGGCGGCGGCCACCGGGACGCCGGCTGGGACGGCACCGACCGTCCGGCCTCCCGACTGGCCGTGCTGCCGGGGCTCACCCACTACGACATCGTGGCGTCGCCGGCGCTGCCGGCCGCGGTCCTGCCGTTCCTGACCCACCCGGCGCGGGCGCCCGGCTGACGCGGGACGGCGGACCGGGGCGCGTCCGGGTGCCGGACGGGGCCGGGGCGCGGCGGGGCGCGGCTCGGCCACGCGCGGTTCGGGCCCTGCCGCCCCCCACCCGCGCGACGCCGTCCCGACGATCGGAGACGCGGCCCCGGCAGCGACGGTGACGTCGTCCGTCAGAGGATGGCGTACGCCTCTTCGCTGGCCTCCTCGGTCTGGCCGGCGGGCGGCGCGGTCACCGACACCGGCTCACCGAAGCCGCTCATCCGCAGCTCGGTGACGAGATCACCCAGGTTCTTCGTGGCGATGGTGTAGGACAGCGCGGTGACCCGGCCGTCGGCGTCGACCGTCGCCTCGAACGGGATGGCCTTCGGGTCCTTCGCCAGCTTGGCGGACGACTCGATGCCGTCGCGCATCCCGCTCTCGGCGCTGGCGGCCTGGGCCGCCTTCTCCAGGTCGGTGATGCCCCGGTAACGGCCGTCGCCCACCTGCTCGGCGGAGACGATGCCACCGACGACGCCGGTCTGCGACTTGAAGTCGAAGGACTGGCGCAGCGAGCTGCCCGGCCTCAGCTTGGTGAGGTCGATCTTCATCCACGGCTTGCCGCCGTCCTGGGTGCCGGACTTGATGTAGGCGGCGTCGCCGATCAGCCGAGCCTCCATCGGCTCGGGGGCGTTGCCGGTGATGTGCAGCGCGCGGGCGACAGGGTCGACCTGGCCGCGGAGCTTGATCGACGTGGGGCCGGCCTTGACCGATGCCTCCATGGTCAGCGTGCCGGAGAGGCTCCGGTCCATGCCCTGCCGGAGGACGCCGACCGGATCGGCCGCGGTCGCGGCGGGGGCCGAGGCGTTCGTGGTGGAGCGGCTGGAGTCGGTGCCGCAGCCGGCCACGAGCACGGCGAGGGCGACCACGAGGGCGGGGATCAGTCGACGCATGCCTGGACCCTAACGGGTGGCGCCACCCGATTTTCGCCGCCCTGAGAACCCTCGGGCGTTCGGGGCGTCAGCATTTGGATTGCCCAATCTGTCCATCTACGCCGGGTTCGTCCCCGACGAGATTGTCGTGGTCTCTGACCCGTTGGTCGGCGGCCGACGGGCGGTGGCCCCGGAGAGGTCGCCCCCGACACTGGCGACGAGGCGCCTCACCCCGCCCGGGTGAGCCGCGGCCAGGAGTGTTCCCCGGCGCAGCGGGAAACCGGCCCCGGACGCACCTGGGGAGGAGCGACGGATGACGCATGGCGGCGGACTGACGATCGGCGTGCTCGGCTCGTACGGGGGGCGCAACCTCGGCGACGAGGCGATCCTGACCGGTCTCCTGGCCGACCTGCGGGAGCAGGAGCCGAACGGGCGGATCATCGTCTTCTCCCGCAACCCGGAACACACCCGACTCGCCCACCCGGACGTGGAGGCGGTGCCCTGGGAGGGCATCAGCCGCACCGACTCCGCGCTGGTCCTGGCCCAGCTCGACGTGCTGATCCTGGGCGGCGGCGGCATCCTCTACGACCGGGAGGCCCGCCGCTACCTGCGGGTGGTCCGGGTCGCCCAGGAGCGTGGGCTGCCGCTGCTGACGTACGCGGTGGGGGTCGGGCCGCTCAGCGAGAGCGTCGACACCGGCATGGTGCGGGAGACCCTGGCCAGCGCGGCCCAGGTGACCGTGCGGGACCAGGAGTCCCGGATGCTGCTGGAGGAGGCGGGGCTGCTGAACCCGATCACGGTCACCGCGGACCCGGCGTTCCTGCTCGAACCCGAGGACTTCCCGGCGGAACTGCTCCGCGAGGAGGGGGTGCCGGCCGGGAAGCGGCTGGTCGGGATGAGCGTACGGGAGCCGGGCCGGGCCGCCGAGCGGCTCGACGTCGACGGCTACCACCGTCTGCTGGCCCAGATCGGCGACTTCCTGGTGCAACGGATCGACGCGTACGTGCTCTTCGTCCCGATGGAGCGCGACGACATCCGGCACTCGCACGGGGTGCTGTCGCACATGATCGCCGCCGAGCGGGGCCGGATCCTGCACGGCACCTACTCGCCTCAGCAGGTGCTCGGACTGATGCGCCACTTCGACCTGGCCGTCGGCATGCGGCTGCACTTCCTGATCTTCGCCGCGATGGTCGGCACGCCGTTCCTGCCGCTGCCGTACGCCGGCAAGGTCTTCGACCTGGCCCAGCGCCTCGGCGTGCCGGCGCTGCGCGGCGTGGAACGGGAGGTCGAAGGCCCCCTGCTGGCCGAGGTCGACCGGCTCTGGGACGAGCGGGAGAAGCGGGCCGAGGCCACCGCCCGACGGGTCGCCGACGTGTGCGAACAGGCCCGGGGGACCTCGCAGGTCACCCGCGCGGTGCTGGAGAGCCTCCGCGCCCGCAGCCTGAGCCGGGTGGGCTGAGCACGCTCAGACCGCCGGCCCGCGCCAGCAGTAGCGCCACCGGTCGGCGCCGGCATCCACGGACTCCAGCTCGTAGATCTCCGCCCCGGCCAGCCCTTCCGGGCCGACGTGGTGGTGGGTCAGCGGCGGGCGGCCGTTCGGGTCCAGCTCGACGGTGACGGTCTCGCCGTCGGCCGCGCCACCCACCAGCGGGATTTCTGCCGTTGATGCCATGCGCCCCATCCTGCCCCGCCCGGCCCGGCGCCGCAGCGGATAGCGGGGCAGCGGGTGGGGCGTCCGGAGGACTAGGTTCCGCGGATGGCGGAGATACCGATCGACCCCACGCTCGGCCCGGTGCTGGCTCGTGCGGCTGACGAGCGGGCCGTGCTCGAATCGTTCCTCGACTTCCACCGCGGCGTGCTGCTGCGCAAACTGCGCGGCCTGTCCGACGCCGACGCGGCGCGCCGGCTGCTGCCCACGGCCACCACCCTCGCCGGTCTCGTCAAGCACCTGACCCTGGTGGAGCGGAACTGGTTCCCGTGCCTGCTCGCCCCCGGCCCCGGCGACGTCCACCTCACCTCCGAGGAGGACGCGGTGGCCAGCTTCGCGCTCACCGCGGAGGACACCGTCGAGCGGCTCGCGGGGGCGTACGAGCGGGCCTGCGCCCGGTCCCGGGAGGTCGCCGGGCGGTTCGACCTCGACCACGTCGTCCCGCACCCGCAGCTCGGCGAGGTGTCGCTGCGCTGGATCCTGGTGCACATGATCGAGGAAACCGCCCGGCACGTCGGGCACGCCGACATCCTCCGCGAGTTGACCGACGGGGCCACCGGCGCCGTCTGACCGGCGCCCCGGGCCGTCGACCGCGTCGCCCGGCGCACGGAGGCCGGTCGTGCTCGCCCCGTCGCGTCAGGCGCGCGGCAGCAGGCCGGGCGGGTACTCCATGCCGTCGTGGGTGCAGGCCGCCGCGGCGACCCGGGCCGCGTACGCCGCCGCGTCGGCCAGCGGCGCACCGCGCAGCCGGGCGGCGATCACGCCCGCCGCGAACGCGTCCCCGGCGCCGTTGGTGTCGACGACCGGCGCGGGCGCCTCGGCGGCGGGCACCCGGGTCGGGCCGCCCTCGCCGGTGTGCAGGTCGGCGCCGTCCGCCCCGTGGGTCACCAGCACCGTGCGGGGCGCCAGCGCGGCGGCGAGCGCGCCCGCGCCCCCGCCCAGCCGGACCCCGCTGACGAAGACCAGATCGGCCGCCTCGGCGAAGGGGCGGTGGTACGGGTTCTCGCCGTCCCAGTCGTGCAGGTCGGTGGAGAGGGCGGCGCCGTCGGCGAGCCCGGCCCGCAGGGCGGGCAGCAGGGGAGGCACCCAGTCCATGATCGACAGATGCACGTGCGCCGCCCGGCGGACCAGCGCGGCCAGCTCGGCCGCCGCGAACGGGGCCGGCCCCCGCCAGGGACGCGGGTCGTAGAGCGACATCCGCCGGCCGGCCGGGTCGACCATGTTCACCGATCGTCGGGTGCCGGCCGGGGCGTCGCCCAGCACGCTGTGCACACCGGTGCGGGCCAGCGCCGCCCGGACCACGTCCCCGGCCGGGTCCGCGCCGAGGACGTCGACCACCGCGACCCGCAGCCCGAGCGCGTGCCCGGCGAGCGCGATCCCGGAGCCGGTGTTGCCGATCCGCAGCTCGATCGGGTCGACGGTGACGGAGTCCGCGGCGGGCAGCGGAATCGCGGGCACCCGCACCCGCACGTCGACGCCGAGGCCGCCAATCACGAGGAGGTCGTACACGCGTCGACCCTAGCCGGTGCGGGGTCGGCCCGGCGCCGCCGCCGATGTGCGACGGCGGTCACTCCAGCGGCTGGGGTTCGAGTTGCTCGGGCGCGGGGGCGGTGCGCTGCCGCGGCGCCGTCGTCCGGCGGACCGCCGGGCCGTCGGCCAACGCCAGGTCGAAGACGTTGCGGAACAGCCGGGACATGGCCGCGTCGGTCGCCAGCGCCCCGGCGAAGCTGATCGAGGACGCGCTGAAGACGAAGCCGCCGTTGGGCTTCTCCACCAGCACCATGGCCGCACCACCGCCGGTGTTCTGCCCCCGGGCGATGATGTCGGTCTGCTCGGCTTCGCCGTCCAGACCCAGCATGGCGTCGGTCTCCCAGCCGCTGGCCGCGCCGTTGTAGCCGGTGAGGCCGAAGCGGCTGCCCACCGTCAGGCCGGTGCCGGCCAGCAGCTTGTGGTCGCGCAGGACGGCGTACGGGGCGAAGGTGAACCAGCTCGCGCTGGTGTAGTTGACCCCGACCAGTTGCGAGGCCGGCAGGCCCAGCGAGTTGTAGGTGTCCCGTCGCCCCTCGGGGGTGCGGAACGTGACGGCGCTGCGGTCCTCGCTGAACCGCACCCGCTCGTAGAGCCCGTTGCCGCCCGCGTAGATGACCCGGCCGCCGCCGGCGAGGTAGTCGGCGAGGTGCTGGCGCATCTCCTCCGAGAAGTACTCGGGATGGCTGCCGAGCACCAGCACCCGGTACCGGGTCAGCCAGCTGCCGGAGACGTGCAGGTCGGTGTCGTCGTAGCAGTCGAACTCCAGCCCCTGCCGCGTCATCCAACGCATCAGCAGCACGTCGGACCAGAGGGTGTGCTCCAGGTTGCCGGTCGCCTCGACGTTCAGCTCGGTCGACGGCCGGCGCAGCGAGAAGGTGCGCGACCCCGCCATGTCGCCGCAGTACTGGTAGTGCCCGCCCCACGTGTTGTACGCGTGGTACGTGTTCGTGGGCAGCACCATCGCGATCTCGTGCCGGGGCGCCGCCGGCTTCACCACGAACGGCACGTGCCGGCGCAGCTTCTGCGGGCCCTCCAGCCGGGCGGCGTACAGGCCCGACGGCCAGCTCACCGGGATCGACAGCGTCAGGGTGTCCGACCAGTCGCAGCCCGACTGCAGGTAGCCGCTCGGCAGCACCTGGAGCCTGCCCGTCACGCCGGTCGGGGCCTGCACGACCTCCGGCGCGCCCTCGCTGGGCGCCACCCGGACGACCGAGGCGGTGAAAGTCGGGAAGGTGGTGGAGACGGCGATCCGCGCGGTCGAACCGGCGGTCACGGTCGGCGTCCGCGCGTACCCCTGGAGGGCGGCCTGGCTCTGCAGCGTGAAGCCGCCGCCGACCGAGCGGCCGGCGCCGCCGTTGGCCCAACTCGCCCGCTTGTCGGTGCCCGCCGCGGCCCAGTTGATGATCCGGTAGGTGACCAGGTTGCCGGTGGCGCGCCGGGTCGGGTCGCTCGGCTGCACGCCGTAGAGGGTGCCCTGCCCGGTGCAGACCAACCCGTTGATGGTCAGCTCGCCGAAGCCGCCGCCGATCCGCAGGCCGGAGCCGGTCGCCCACTTTCCGGCGCCCAGGTGCCGGTACCAGTAGATGTTCCCGTGCCGGTACGCGTAGATCACCCCGGAGCCGTCGGCCACGCCCTGGAAGCTCTTGAAGCCTCGGGTGATCCGGCTGCCGCCGGTCCACTTCCCCGTCGACGGGGTGTACTGGTAGCCGTACAGGTCGCCCTCGGCGTCGACCCCGTAGACCGTGCCGCCGAAGCCGAAGATGCGGGGGAACTTCTGGAAGCCGCTGCCGATCTGCCTGCTGCCGCTCCAGTAGCCGGCCCCGGTCGTGTAGTTGGTGCAGACGTAGCGGTAGTAGTGGATCGTGCCGTCCGCGCGCACCCCGTAGAGGGAGCCGTCCGCGCTGCCGAGCACCGTGCGGAACTGGTGCCAGCCCGACCCGATCTTGCGGCCGGAGCCGCTGGCCCACCCCGTCACGCCGGTCTGCCATCCCCAGTGCCGGTACCAGAGCAGCGCCCCGTCGGCCTGGACGGCGAAGATGACCCCGTTGCCGCCGCCCACGAGCTGGATGAAGCGCTGCTCCGGGTCGTAGTCGGGGCCCGCGGCCCGCGCGGGCGGGGCGGGGGACGTGAGGACCGCGGGCACGGTGGTGGCCGCCGCCAGCGCACCGCCCGAGGCCAGGACACGACGCCGGGTGACCCGGCGGGCGACGCGCAGTGACATTGTGAAGAACCTTCCCGGTGATCGAGCCAGCGAAATCTAGCCGCCGGGGCGGGTCCCCGAGGACCCGGGCCGGGGAGGGAGGCGAAAGCCGTTCGCGCAGCGGCGAAGATCGACCGATCGGATGACCTCCCCCGTCCGGCGCTCCGTCCGGTCGGGCGCGGTGTGCTCGTCGGGGCCGGCGCGCCCAGCCGGATATCCTCGCCGGGTCGTCGCGAGGAGGGGGACGCGTGCTGGTCGTCCACGGGGTGTGGCGGTGGGGCGTCGGGCTCGCCGTCTGGGCCGAGGACAGCACGCTGCCGGCCCGCGCGCCGCGCCGCCCCGGCCGGGCGCCCCGGGAGCGGCCGCACCCGTTCGCCGCCGACCACGCGACGCTGGCCGCCGCGCTGGCCGGGGCCGGCGAGCCGGCCGATCTGGGCACGGCGCTGCTCACCCTCCCCACCCGGGCCGGCTCGCCGCTGGACTCCCCGGAGCTGGTCCGCACCGCCGTCGCCGAGCCGGTCCGCGGGCCCGTCACCCTCGCCGGGTGGCGCGTTCCCGTCCTCCGGTACGCCCCGGACGCCGCCCTGCCCCTGCTGCGCGGCCTCGACGGGTCGGCCGTCGTGCCGGGCGCGACCCTGCGCCATCTCGCCGAGCTGGCCGACTTCGCGGTCGACCTGGCGGCGCGGGGTCGGGTCCTGCCCGGCCTCGCCGCCCCGACGTCAACGGGCCCTTCCGCCGCAGGGACGCCGCGTCGCGCGGCGCGGGACGACGACTGGTCCACCGTGGACGACCGGCGGGTGCGGGTCGCCGCCCGGGCGGTGTGGCGGCCCCTGCTGACCGGCACGGACGCCGCCTGGGCGCGGGCGCTCGCGCTGGCCCTGCCGCCGGCCGCGCGCGCCGCCGCCACCGAGCCGGGACACCCGCGCGCCGCCGACGCCGGGCCGGGCACCGACGCCGGGCCGGGCGCGCTGGTCGCCGACGCGCTCGACGCGCTCACCGACGCCGCGGTCCGGGCGGCCCTGGCGGAGACCGCGCTGGCCCGCGGCGTACGCCCGAACGGCGCCGTGCCGGCGTGGCTGGCCGCGCTCACCGGACCGGTCCGGGACTTCACCGCGGAGCCGGCCGCGCTCGACACCCTCCGCGCCGAGCTGGACGCCTGGCAGCGCGACGCGGCCGGCGGCGCGGTGCGGGCGAGCTTCCGCCTGGTCGAGCCGCCCGCCGACGAGATCGTCGAGCCGGTCCTCCTGGTGCCGACCGACCCGGCGGCGACGGTCGCGACGAGCGGTTCGTGGCGGGTCGAGTTCGGGCTCCAGGCCGCCGACGAGCCGAGCCTGCACGTGGACGCCGGGCAGGTGTGGCGGGCACCGGAGACCGTCGCCGGGCTGGCCGGCCGGGGAACCGACCCGCAGGAGACCCTCCTCGCCGAGCTGGGCCGCGCCAGCCGGCTCTGGCCCGAGCTGGACACCGCCCTGCGCACCGCGACGCCGGAGGCGTTGGAGCTGGACGTCGAGGGCGCGCACCGGTTCCTCCGCGAGGGCGCTCCGGTGCTGCACGCCGCCGGGTTCGCCGTGCTGTTGCCGTCCTGGTGGCGGCGCCCGTCGTCGCGGCTGGGCGCCCGGTTGCAGGCCCGCAGCCGGACCGCGCCCGGCACCGTCGCCGCCGACGGCGGGGTCGGGCTGGACGCCCTGGTCGACTACCGCTGGGAGGTGGCCCTCGGCGACCAGCCGCTGACCGCCGAGGAACTGGCGTCGCTGGCCGCGCTGAAGACCCCGCTGGTCCGGCTGCGCGGGCGGTGGGTGGAGCTGGACCCGAAGCGACTCGCGGCGGGCCTGCGGCTGCTCCGCTCCTCCGGCGAGCTGACCGTCGCGGACCTGCTCCGCCTCGGCCTGGCCGACGGCGGGCAGCCGGACGCCCTGCCCGTGCTGGAGGTGAGCGCCGACGGCGCGCTGGGCGACCTGCTCGCCGGGGCGGTGGAGCGGCGGCTCACCCCACTCGACCCGCCGCCGGCGTTCCGCGGCACGCTGCGGCCGTACCAGCGGCGAGGGCTGGCCTGGCTGGCGTTCCTGCAGTCCCTGGGGCTGGGCGGGGTGCTCGCCGACGACATGGGGCTCGGCAAGACGGTGCAACTGCTCGCCCTGCTCGCCGGGGACCCGCCGGACGCCGGCCCGACGCTGCTGGTCTGCCCGATGTCGCTGGTGGGCAACTGGCAGCGGGAGGCGGCCCGGTTCGCGCCGGAGCTGCGCGTACACGTGCACCACGGCGCGGAACGGGCGCGGGGGGCGGCGTTCACCACGGCCGTGCACGACGCGGACCTCGTCCTCACCACCTACTCGGTGGCCGCCCGGGACGCGGTGGACCTGGCCGGCATCGACTGGCACCGGGTCGTCGTCGACGAGGCACAGGCGATCAAGAACGCCGCCACCCGCCAGGCCGAGGCGGTCCGCGCGCTGCCCGCCCGGCACCGGATCGCGGTCACCGGCACGCCGGTGGAGAACCGCCTGGCCGACCTCTGGTCGATCATGCAGTTCGCCAACCCGGGCCTGCTGGGCCCGGCGGCGACGTTCAAGAAGAAGTACGCCGAGCCGATCGAGCGGCACGGCGACGCCGAGGCGGCCGAGCGGCTGCGCCGGATCACCGGCCCGTTCGTGCTGCGCCGACTCAAGACCGACTCCTCGATCATCTCCGACCTGCCGGAGAAGCTGGAGATGGAGGTGCTCTGCAACCTCACCGCCGAGCAGGCCTCGCTCTACCGGGCGGTGGTCGACGACATGCTGGCGCGGATCGAGTCCAGCGACGGGATCGAGCGGCGCGGGCTGGTGCTGGCCACCATGACCCGGCTCAAGCAGGTCTGCAACCACCCGGCCCAGCTGCTGCGCGACGGCTCGGCGCTGGACGGCCGCTCCGGCAAGCTGGCCCGGCTGGAGGAGATCCTGGACGAGGTCCTGGCGGCGGGGGAGCGGGCCCTGCTGTTCACCCAGTACGCCGAGTTCGGCGGCATGCTGCGTGGTCACCTGTCGGCCCGGTTCGGCCGGGAGGTGCTCTTCCTGCACGGCGGCGTCGGCAAGGCCGACCGGGACGCGATGGTCACCCGGTTCCAGTCCCCCGGGGGGCCGGCGATCTTCGTGTTGTCGCTCAAGGCCGGCGGCACCGGGCTGACCCTCACCGAGGCCAACCACGTGGTGCACGTCGACCGGTGGTGGAACCCGGCCGTCGAGGACCAGGCCACCGACCGCGCGTTCCGGATCGGTCAGCGGCGCCGGGTGCAGGTCCGCAAGTTCGTCTGCGCCGGCACGGTGGAGGAGAAGGTGGCGGCGCTCATCGCCGACAAGCGGAGCCTGGCCGCCTCGGTCGTCGGCACCGGCGAACAGTGGGTCACCGAGCTGTCGACCGCGCAGCTGCGCGAGCTGTTCACCCTGGACGCGGGGGCGGTGGTGGAGTGAGCGGGCAGCCCGAGGGCGGCGGCGAGACGGGCGGCCGGTTCGCCGACTACGGTCGGCCGCGCCGGGTCGACGGCGGGCTGCGGGCCCGCAGCACCCGGGGCGCCATCGGCCGGTCCTGGTGGTCGCGGCGGTTCCTGGAGGTGCTGGAGTCCTTCGCCCTCGGCACCCGGCTCACCCGTGGCCGGTCGTACGCGCGGGCCGGCCAGGTGATCAGCCTGGACGTCACCCCCGGCACCGTCACCGCCGTGGTGCAGGGCTCACGCGCGCAGCCCTACGAGGTGAGCATCGCGCTGCCCCCGTTCCCGCCGGAACTCTGGTCCCGCGTCGAGGCGGAGCTGGCGGCGCAGGCGTTCTTCAGCGCCCGGCTGCTCGCCGGCGACCTGCCCCCGGAACTGGAGGAGATGTTCGCGGCGGCCGGCGCGCCGCTCTTCCCCGGCGGGGTGGCGGAACTGCGCCAGCGGTGCAGCTGCCCCGACTTCGCCGTCCCGTGCAAGCACCTGGCGGCCACCTTCTACCTGCTGGCCGAGGCGTTCGACGCCGACCCGTTCCAGCTGCTGCACTGGCGGGGCCGGGGCCGCGCCGAGCTGCTCGACCGGCTGCGCGCCCTGCGGGCCGGCGAGCCGACGGGCCCGGCCGCGGTGCGGGCGGACGGCCCCGGTGGCGGTCTGTCCACGATCGGGCACGGCGACGCCGGCGACGCGCCGTCCACCGTGGAGAGTGACGGCCGCGACGGTGTGGACGTCCCGCCGGTCGGGGCCGCGCGGGCACTCGCCGGCCTGCCACCGGCACCCCTGGCCGAGGCGGTCGACCGGTTCTGGCTGCCGCCCGTCCCACTGCCCGACCGGCCACCCAGCCTCGCGACCGGACCGGACCTGCTGCTGCGACAGCTCGGCGCGCCGGCCCCCGCCATCGGCGGGCCCGGTCTGGTCGAGCGGCTGCGCCGGGCGTACCGGCTCCTCGGCCGGTGAGGGCAGCCGGCGCGGCGGGCCGGTCGGCGCCGGTCACAGCCAGCGGCGGCGGAACCGCCACATGAGTGCGGCGTTGGCCACCAGGACCACCGCGCAGACGGCCCCGGCCAGTCGCCCGGCAAGCACGGTCATCGCCGGGAGCGAGGCCCACAGCACGATGGTCAACAGCATCAGCCACCGGCCGCGGCGGGCCCGGGCCCGGTGGTCGAGTCGGGCGAAGAACGCCGGGTCGCTCTCCCGGAGCTGACGGGTGATCTGCTCGAACCTGCGCTGATCCTCTTTGCTGAGCATGTGCCTTCCCCTCACGTGTTCAGCGGTTCGGCGGCATACCCGCTGCGGCGGCGGCTCACGCTCCCCGCCTGCTGCTACTTTGCGGTGGGCCGGGGGCGGCGTACCCGGACCGGGGAACGGACGCCTCAGCGCAGGCTTATCCGGACCTTAAATTTGCCTGTGCCGCTGAACGCGGCGGAAAGCGTCGGCTGGCCGGAAAACGTTACGTCCGGCCCCCTGCGTGTCGCGTACGCCCTGCTCGGGAGGTCCGTGCCGTGGCGGGCGGAAATCGGCGCCCGCCGACCCGCGCTGAGGGCCGTCTTAAGTGCCCTGGTGGCCGCCTTCGACGCTGCTTGATGGCACCTGGGGCCTTGGCTACCTTCCCGTAAACCCCCTCAGGCACGAGTCGCCGCACCTGCACCCCCCTTGCCCGGTCGCAGTCGTCGCGGCGCGTCAGAAACGGATTTGGTACATGGCCGACCAGAATGTGCCACCACGTCGACCGCGGGACGACCGCGGCTGGGACGGGCGCCCACACCCCGCCGCCGACGGATACCGCGACACCTATCCCCCCACGCCGTGCAGCTACGACGCCCCCGCCCAGCGCCCGGTCGACCCGCGGACGCCGCCGTACGCCCACGCCGGCCACCCCGCCCCGCGTGGCCCGCAGTGGGTCGGCCCCGACGGCTTCGCCCGCCAGCCCGCCGTGCCGTCGGCCGGCGCCGGACTGCCCAACCTGGACGACGACGAGCCGGGCCGCGGGGTCGGCCGGCGCAGGGCCCTCGCGGCGTTCGGCGGCACCGCCGCCGTGGTCGCCGGTGGCGCGGCCCTGGCCATGACCCCGCAGATCCGCGGCCTCTTCGGCGACGACGTGGTGGCCGGCGACGCCACCGGCACCACGGTCACCGACGGCACCCCCGCCCGCCCGGGTGGGCAGCAGCCGAGCACGGTGCGCACGTACACCGAGCAGAACGAGAGCTACATGGGCTCCCGGGCCGGCGAGGCGCTGAAGAAGAACAACCCGGCCGGTGGCCGCACCTTCTCCGGGCCGGCCGCCGCCGCCGCGGAGACCAAGGTGACGGTCAGGACCGTGCTCGCCAAGGACCCGGTCCTGCACCTCGCCCGGCGGGCCACCTTCGGCGCCACCCCGCAGGTCGTCGCCGACATCAGGGAGCGCGGCATCGACGGCTGGCTGCGCTGGCAGCTCGACCCCGAGAAGATCGCCCCGACCAAGGCCGAGCTGAAGCTCGCCGAGCTGCCGACGCTGAAGCTGAGCACGGCCCAGCTGCGCGAGCAGCGCGACCAGCTCAACGAGCGCGGCGCGCAGCCGGAGAAGGAGATGGTGGACGCCACCATCGCCCGGCAGATCTGGTCGAACCGGCAGCTCTTCGAGGTGATGGTCGACTTCTGGAACGACTTCCTGCACGTCGCCGCGGACTTCGACGGCGGCGAGGTGTACCGCGCCTCCTTCGACCGGGACGTCGTGCGGGCGCACGCCCTCGGCAGCTACCCCGAGATGCTGCTCGCCGCGAACCGGCACCCGGCGCTGCTGCTCTACCTGAACCAGAACGACTCCCGCGCCGACGCGGTCAACGAGAACCTGGCCCGCGAGAACCTGGAGCTGTACTCGGTCGGCGTCGACGGCGGCTACACCGAGAAGGACGTCCGGCAGGCGGCCCTGTTGCAGACCGGCCGCGGCGTCAACGACGGCAGGTACGTGTTCCGCCCCGAGCGGCACTACGTCGGGAAGGTGAAGATCCTCGGCTTCACGCACGCGAACAACTCGAAGGACCCGAAGAAGGCCGAGGCGGCCATCGACGCGTACCTGACGTACATCGCGCTGCACCCGTCGACCGCGAAGTACGTGGCGCAGAGCCTCGCCACCCGGTTCGTCTCGGACACCCCGCCGAAGTCCCTCGTGGACCGGTTGGCCAGGACGTACACCACCAACAAGGGCATGATCAAGCCGCTGCTGATGACGCTGTTCAGCTCCTCGGAGTTCTGGGCCGCGGTGGGGCAGAAGGTGCGCCGGCCGATGGAGTACCTCGTCGCCACGTACCGCGCCCTGGGCGTCGCGCCGGACGCCTCGCCGAAGCACGACAACGGCGACAACAAGCGCACCCCGTACGCCCGGGGGCTGCGGCAGATCCACGACAAGATGCGCGAGCTGGGCCAGTACCCGATGGGCCAGCCCACCCCGGACGGCTACCCGGACGTCTACGTCGCCTGGACCTCCGCCGGCACGATGGTCAACGGCTGGAACGAGGCGGGCGACCTGGCCGCCGGCAACCGCACCACCTTCACGTACACCCGCCCGGAGAAGCTGGTGCCCCGGCCGCCGGCGACCGCCGGGGCGTACGTGGACGCGCTGGCCCTGCGGCTGGTGGGCCAGAAGCTGAGCGCCCGGGAACGGTCGCTGATCCTCGGCGTGGCCGGCGTGTCGGCCGGCACCAAGGTCGACGCCACGTTCAACGGGGCCGTCACCGCCGTCGCGCGGGCGATCCTCGCTTCCCCCCAGCACCACCTCCGGTGAGGCACCCGATGGAGAAGACTGTGCACACGTTCCCCCTGCACCCCGAATGCCCCGACCTGCGGCGGCTGGCCGACAACCCGGCCGAGGCGCTGCTGCGGGCGGAGGCCGACATCGTCGCCGCCGAGAACGCCGCCGAGGCCGACCGCTACCGGCGGCTGGAGAACCTGGAGGAGGCCCAGCAGGACGGTCGCGGCGTCACCCGGCGCACCTTCGTCGCCGGCGCCGCGGCCACCGCGACCGCCCTGGCCACCGCCCAGTTCGTCACCACCTCGGCGTCCTTCGCCGCAACGAAGACCGGCACCCTGATCCACGTCTTCCTCTACGGCGGGCTGGACGGGCTCAGCCTCGTCGCCCCGGCGGACGACCCGGTGCTCGCCAAGGCCCGCCCCGACCTGCTGCTCGCCGACGACTCCCTGGCGGTGGGGCGCGGCTTCAAGCTGACCAGCGCGTTCAAGCCGCTGGAGCCGTGGCTCAAGAGCGGCAACCTCGGGTTCATCCCGGCGGTCTCGGACGAGCGGCTGTCCCGCAGCCACTTCCAGGCCGCGGACGCCTGCAACCTCGGCGGCCTGCCCAGCGAGACCGGCGGCCGGGGCTGGTTGGACAGCCTCGTCGACACGCTCGGCACGGGCACCGCCTTCCGCAGCGTCGGCATCGGCAGCACGCTGCCCCGCTCGCTGGTCGGCACCAACGGCGCGCTCTCCCTCAACAGCGTCGGCTCGCTGCGGCTCAACGGCGACGACCGCTACCGGGCCGCGACGGAGAAGGCGATCAAGGGGCTCTTCACCGGGATCAACCACCCCGTCCAGGAGGCCGTGCAGGACGGCCTGGGCGCGCTGGCCACCGCGCAGCGCCTCGCCGCGAAGCCGTACCAGCCGGCCGAGGGCGTCGAGTACCGCGGCGTCGGCTACGCCTTCCAGCAGCTCGCCCAGCTCATCAAGGGCGGCGCGAACGTGCGCGTCGCCACCGTCGGGATGGGGGGCTACGACACCCACGAGAACCAGGGCAGCCGGGAGGGCGGCCAGCTGCACCGGCGGCTCAACGAGCTGGCCGACGCGATGGCGGCGTTCTTCACCGACCTGGGGGAGCGTTCCGCCGACGTGACCATCATGGTGTCCAGCGAGTTCGGCCGCCGGGTCGCGTCCAACGGCGGCGGCACCGACCACGGCCACGGCGGGGTGGTCACCCTGCTCTCCGGCCGTAAGCTCGCCGGCTCGCTGCTGGGCACCTGGAACGGCCTGAACGACCTCGACTCCGGCGACGTGCCCGAGTACAACAACATGTTCAACGTCTACGGGGCCGTCGCGCAGGGGCGGTTCGGGCTCACCAACGCGCAGGTGGACAAGATCTTCCCGCGCCAGAAGTACACCCCGATGAAGCTGTACGCGTGACGTACCCACGCACCCACGCCGCCGGCCGCCGGGCTGGGACGACCCCGTCCCGGCGCGGCGGCCGGCCGGCTGCGGACGTACGCCCGCCGGTGCCGCCGCGACGCGGACCCGGCGGCCGGCGGCTGCTGGCCGGCCTGCTCGTCACCGGCCTGCTCGCCAGCGTGCTGCCCTGGTGGCTGGACACCCCGGCCGGTTCGCTGAAGAGCACCGCCGCGACGATCACCGCCGCCGGCCGGATCAGCGGTTTGGTGGCCGGCTACCTGCTGCTCGTGCAGGTGCTGATGATGAGCCGGCTGCGGGTGCTGGAGCGGTGGGTCGGCGGCGAGCGGATCGCCCGCTGGCACCGCGACGTCGGCGCCACCCTGCTGGTCGCGGTGCTCGCGCACATGTCGCTGATCCTGGTCGGGTACGCCGACCTGGAGGACAACTCCGTGCTCACCGAGGCCGGGGTGCTGCTGCGCGACCACGAGGACATGGTCTCCGCGTTCGCCGCCGCCGGCATCCTGGTGCTGGTCGGCCTCACCAGCGTCCGGGCGATCCGGACCGCGCTGCCCTACGAGCTGTGGCACGCCCTGCACCTGTCGACCTACGCGGTGCTGCTGCTCGGCTTCGGCCACCAGTTCAGCAACGGCGCGCAGCTGTTCCGGCCCGGCCCGGTGCGCACCGGCTGGATCGCCATGTACGCGCTGGTGGTCGCCGCCCTGCTCTGGGGCCGGGTGGCCGCGCCGCTGGCGTTCAACCTGCGGCACCGGCTGCGGGTCGCCGACGTGGTCGCGGAGAGCCCGGACACGGTCTCGATCTACCTGACGGGGGACCGGCTGGAGCGGCTGGACCTGCTCGGCGGGCAGTTCTTCCGCTGGCGCTTCCTCACCCGGGGCTGCTGGTGGCAGTCGCACCCGTTCTCGGTCTCCGCCGCCGCCAACGGCCGCTGGCTGCGGCTCACCGTCAAGGTCGTCGGCGCGCACACCGCCGACCTGCGGGACCTGGACCCGGGCACCCGGGTCTGGGCGGAGGGGCCGTCGGGCACCTTCACCGCCGCGCACCGGACCCGGGAGCGGGCACTGCTGATCGCCGGCGGCAGCGGGATCACGCCGATCCGGGCGATGCTGGAGGAGTTGCCGCCCGGCGCGGCGCTGATCTACCGCGCCCGCACCCCGGCCGACGTGCTGCTGCACCGGGAGCTGGACTGGCTGGCCCAGGCCCGGGACACCTCGATCTGGTACGTCGTCGGCTCCCGCCACGACCCCGGCCCCCGCCAGGTGCTGAGCCCGGACGGGCTGCGCCGGCTGGTGCCCGACGTCGCCCGTCGCGACGTCTACCTCTGCGGGCCGCCCGGCCTGGTCGAGCAGTCGCTCCGGGTGCTCCGCCAGGCTGGTGTGCCCCGCCGGCAGATCCACCTCGCCACGTTCGAGCTGTAGGAAGGTCCCATGCGCCGCGCACTGCTCGCGATCACCGGCCTGGCGGCCAGCACCACCGTCATGGTGGTGCTGAAGGGCTCGCCCGGCGCCACCGGAGTCGCCCAGGACCTGCCGGCCGAGCGCCCGCCGGTCGTGCCCGCCCCGGCCGGCCCCGCCCCGACCGGCGGCGACGCCTCCGCCGCGCCGGCACCGACCGGCTCCACCGCGTCTCCCCGTCCCGGCCGCACCGCCACCCGGGCGCCGTCGAGCCGGCCCAGCGCCACCACCCGGGCGCCGTCCGCCCCGCGGACCAGCAGCAAGCCGCCGCCGGCGCCGACCACCCGCACCGTGACCGGCCCGGTCGTGGAGAACGAGTACGGCAACGTCCAGGTGCAGATCACCCTCTCCGGGAACCGGATCGTCAACGTGGTGGCGCTGGAGCTGCCGGAGGAGACGGCCCAGTCCGACCAGCGCAGCGAGCAGGTCGACGGCCGCTACAGCGGCAGCTCCGGGCTGGTGGTGCAGCAGCAGAGCGCCGACGTGGACACCGTCTCCGGGGCGACCGCCACCAGCAACTCGTACAAGCAGTCGCTGCAGGCCGCGATCGACCGGGCGAACTGACGTGCCCGCGTCGCCCCCGGTGCCACCCCGGTGCCCGCCGGCGGCCCGGCCCGGGCTGCGCCGGGTCGAGCACGTGATGGGTACGGCGATCAGCCTGGACCTCGCCGACGACCTGCCCGCCGCCGAGCTGGCCGAGCTGGCGGGGGACGTGTTCGCCTGGCTGCGCGAGGTGGACGCGCGGTTCAGCACGTACCGGGCCGACAGCGAGGTGTGCCGCTTCGACCGGGGCGAGCTGCCGCTCTCCGCGGCCGGCGCGGACCTGCGTCACGTGCTGGCGCGCTGCGCCGACCTGTGGGGCGCCACCGACGGCTTCTTCGACGCGTACGCCACCGGCCGGCTCGACCCGTCCGGCTACGTCAAGGGCTGGGCGGCGCAGGTCGCCTCGGACCGACTGCTCGCCGCCGGGGCGGCGAACCACTGCCTCAACGCCGGCGGCGACGTGCGGGCACGCGGCCACTCGTCGTCCGGGCGGCCCTGGCGGATCGGCGTCCGGCACCCGTGGGACCCGATGTCCACCTGCCTGGTGCTCACCGGCACCGACCTGGCCGTGGCCACCTCCGGCGTCTACGAGCGCGGCCACCACGTACGGGACCCGCGCCGGGGCGCGCCGGCCGTGGGGCTGCGCTCGGTCACCGTGGTCGGCGCCGACCTCGGCCTGGCCGACGCGTACGCCACCGCCGCCATGGCGATGGGCGCCGCCGGCATCGGTTGGCTCGACAAGCTCCCCGGCCACCAGCACGCGGTCATCACCGACGACGCCCGCTGCCTGTACTCCACCGCCCTCCCCCTGACC